>CAIRBI010000053.1 GCA_903876785.1 uncultured Gammaproteobacteria bacterium | reverse complement strand
TGCTGAACGATTCGGGACTTATCTGCTGTGCCGCCTTCGTAGCTCCGAACAAGGACTCCCGCGAACATGCGCTGAGCGTGATCGGCCGCGACAACTGTTTCATGATCTACTTGAATCCATCGCTGGACGTCTGCAAGCAGCGCGACCCGAGCGGTCTGTATGCCGCAGCCGAGCTGTCCCCCTCAGCCGACATTCCCGGCGTATCCTTCCCCTACGAAGCTCCGGAAGCCCCGGATCTCGTGCTGGATACCGGTGCTCTTTCCATCGAGGAGTGCATTAGTCAAGTGATCAAACTGCTGAAAGACAAGAAGGTTATTTGATTGGATTTGCGCGCCGTTCCGGGGGAAGGAGGCACTGAATCGAAACACGCCGTGAACCCATCCATGGGGGCTTGGCCTCGGCATCCGTGCCTCGGACAGTTTCGCTTCAGTGCCCCCTTCACCCGCAACTAGATCAACGAGTCGTCGGCCAAATCAACAACTTCTTATACAGGGTTGTCCACATCAACAAAGTGGTGTTCCAGACCGAAGCGTTTGACTAGATGGGCGGCGACGGCCTGAACTCCGTAGCGTTCGGTGGCGTGGTGACCGGCGGCATAGAAATGAATGCCCGTCTCGCGGGCGATGTGGACTGTCTGCTCTGATATCTCGCCAGTGATGTAGGCATCAAGGCCAGCTTTGACTGCCAGTTCGATGTAGTTCTGGGCCGCACCCGTGCACCATGCCACAGTCTTGATGGGATCTGCTTTGCCCGGGATGTGCAGAGGTGTACGCCCCAGCTTGTCCGAGATCAAGCCTGCCAGTTCACTGCCCGAAGCAGGCTCCTGCAACGCCCCTTTGAGCCCGATGCTGTTGTTGTTCTGCTTGCCAAGATCACCATTGACGCTGAAACCCAATAGCTTGCCAAGTTGCGCGTTATTGCCAAGCTCACCATGCACATCCAGAGGCAAGTGATAAGCCAACAGACTGATGTTGTGTTTGAGAAGTGACTGAATCCGGTTTTTCTTGATGCCTGTAACCACGGCATCTTCGCCACGCCAAAAATAGCCGTGATGGACCAGAATCAGGTCCGCCTTCATCTCAATTGCTTTATCGATCAACGCCTGACAAGCAGTCACACCAGAGATCATGCGCACGACTGTTGGGCTCCCCTCTACTTGCAGCCCATTCGGAGAGTAATCATTGAACTGCTCCGGACGCAGCAGGGATTTCAACTCCTGCGTTATATCATCAAGCCTTGCCGACATTGGATTTCACCTTCACACCGCTGTTAATAACTCGCATAATGGGCATACTTTCGGCACACCGCCGTCAGCATGCGCCAGACTCAGACGCGTATGGTATCAGACTCAACCACAGCGGCCTGAACCGCCGCGAGATGTCATGAAAAAGCTCCTTCAGTTCATTGGCTGGCCAACGGTTGCCGGTATCCTTTTCGCCGTCATTCTGGCCCAGTATCAGCAGATCAACAGACTGGGAGCCGTCCTCTCAAATACTGCTCCCGGGCAGGCAATCCCGAACGCCGGCGAGTCCGCATCCCTGGCAGACGCTGTCAGCAGAGCTGCGCCTTCCGTTATCAGCATTCATTCAACCATCCGCCAACAGATTCAACTGCCCCCCGCCGATGAGATCCCCCCGCTATTCCGCAATCTGCTGCAGAACATTCCGGCTGAGCGATCCTATAGCAGCCTCGGATCCGGCGTCATCGTCAGTGCTGAGGGGCACGTTCTGACTTCGCTGCATGTCATCGAGGGTGCCGAAGACATCGAGGTGCGTTTCGGGGACGAAAACAATAATGCGTTCATTGGCGCTGCCAAACTGATCGGTTCCGATCCTGGAACCGACCTGGCACTGCTGAAAATCGAGGCAAAAGAACTCCCGGCACCTATACCGATAGGATCTTCAGACGCCGTTCGCGTGGGGGATACTGTGCTGGCCATAGGCTTCCCCAGCCAGGAGCTGATTAGCCAGAAGTCAGTGTCGCGCGGCATCGTCAGCGCGCTGGGCATTCCTCAGAATGGCCTGCCAATCGTCGAGTACATCCAGACCGACGCGGCTATCAATTATGGCAACTCGGGCGGCGCGCTAGTCAATGCCGACGGAGAACTGATAGGTATCAATTCGTTCATCTATTCTCAGTCGGGAGGCTCTGACGGTATCGGCTTCGCAGTTCCTATCAACAAGGCCATGGGCGTCGTGGGTCAGTTGATCGCCTATGGCGAGGTGACGCCAGGCTACCTGGGCGTCATCACCGGAGAGATGCTGACGGCCGAGACCAGCCAGAACTTCTTCGGCCGCCCCGATGTTTCCGGGTTGTTGATAGAGCAAGTGAATGAGGCCAGTCCGGCGGAGCAAGCGGGAATCAAGGCAGGAGATGTGATGACGGCCATCGATGGTTCTGTCATTGCCGACGTTATCGGAGCAGTCGATCAGATCAACCGCAAGGCGCCTGGCCAGATGGTCGATCTGACGATCTATCGTGAGGGTGAGACGTTGACGATTCCGGTTGAACTCGGCACAGGCTCCACACAATACCGCATTCCGCAACTGCCAGCGAACTGACGCTCCGACCTGGCCACAAGAAAAAACCCAACCCTGCCCGTGCAAACTACCTGGCTAGCGGCGATAGGCGGCAGACTCTGCATGCGCCTGCAGGAATTCATTCGTGGCCAGCTCCTGCGCGATTCCAGCCAAATGACTGGCCCCCTGAGCCGAACACTGAATAATGGACGTGCGCTTCTGGAAGTCATACACACCCAACGCGGAAAAGAATCGGGCTGTCCCCGAGGTCGGCAGCACATGACTGGGACCGGCACAATAATCCCCCAGAGCCTCGGCACTGAAACGCCCCATGAACAAGGCACCTGCATGACTGATATGCGCTGCCAATGCCTGAGGATCAGCAACGGAGAGCTCCAGATGCTCAGGCGCGATCTGGTTGCTTACGGCAGCTGCCTCTGTCAATGACTGTGTCAAAATGAACATGCCGCGATCACGCAGCGACTTGCTTATGATCTCGCGGCGATTCATGGCGGGCAGAAGGCGCTCGATGCTCTCCATGACGCGCTGCAGATACTGAGCGTCGTTGCTGATCAGGATTGATTGCGCCTGTTCGTCGTGCTCGGCCTGTGAGAACAGGTCCATGGCGATCCAGTCAGGATTGGTCCCGCCATCGCAGATGATCGTCAGCTCGGACGGACCCGCTATCATGTCGATGCCCACCTCGCCAAACACCAGTTTCTTGGCAATCGCGACATAAATATTGCCGGGACCGGTAATCTTGTCGACCTTCGGGACACTCTGAGTCCCGTAGGCCAGTGCGCCGATCGCCTGCGCCCCGCCAATCGTGATAACGCGATCCACGCCAGCCAGAGCGGCGGCTGCGAAGATCAGATCGCCCTGTTCGCTCCAGCGCGTCGGTACCACTGCGATAATTTCACCGACGCCGGCTACCTGCGCGGGAATTGCATTCATCAACATGGAGGAGGGGTAGTTTGCCTTACCACCAGGCACATAGATTCCAACACGGTCGAGTGGGCTGACTTTCTGGCCGTAGATCGAACCATCGGGCTCCTGATACTGCCAGGACACCTGCTTCTGTCTCTCGTGGTAGATACGGACGCGATCTGCCGCAGCCTTCAACGCATTGACCTGCGTCGCAGGCAGACGCCGCAGGCTTATCTCCATCTGTTCCTTCGAGACGGATAAATCAGCAATGCTGTCAGCGTCGAAGCGATCGAAACGACGCGTGTAATCCAACACCGCAGCATCACCACGCTGACGCACATCGGACAGGATATTCTCGACCGTCCGATTGGTCTCCGGATTGCCGATCATGGCCCGATTGAGCATGGCTTTGAGCTGGCTGTCAAAGTCGGGATTACGAGTGTCCAGATGGGTGATCTGCGGCGTGTCTGCGGACATAGTGCTTTTCTCAGGCGCGCTTGCCAGCCTCAACGGCCTCAGCAAGCTGTTGTAACAGTGGACCAATAACCGCATGCTTCATTTTCATGGCGGCCTTGTTGACGATCACACGGGAGCTTATCTGGGCAATCAGTTGAAGAGGCTCCAAACCATTAGCCTTCAACGTATTGCCGCTGTCCACGATATCCACAATGATATCGGCCAACCCCATGGACGGCGCCAGCTCCAGCGCGCCATTGAGCTTGATGACTTCAATCTGTACGCCCTGCTCGGCGAAGTAGCGGCGTGTGATATTCGCAAATTTGGTAGCGACCTTGATGCGCCCGGCGACTGGCAATGCACCCACGGGAGCGGCGGTCATAAGACGACAGCGCGCCAGCCGCAGATCGAGCGGCTCGTAGAAGCCTTCGCTGCCGTATTCCATCAACAGATCCTTGCCAACGACACCAAGGTCGGCACTGCCGAACTCGACATAAGTAGGGACGTCCGAGCCACGAATCACCATAATTTGCACATTAGGCATCGTGGTGTCGAAAATCAGCTTGCGACTGCTGTTGATGTCTTCCAACGGCGCTATGCCGGCACGCTCGAAAAGGGGCAGCACCTCGTCGAGGATACGGCCCTTGGTCAGCGCAATTACTGTGTTCTGTTTGCTCATGGGTTTCAGGGGCTCAGGAGGTTATCCGACGGATGCGGGCACCCAGGGATTGCAGCTTTTCTTCGATGCACTCATATCCACGGTCGATGTGATAGATACGATCAACAATGGTCTGATTCTCGCAAACGAGGCCCGCGATGACGAGGCTGGCGGAGGCGCGCAGATCGGTTGCCATTACTGGAGCGCCCTTGAGACTCTCAACGCCCGTGACGATGACCGTATTGCCTTCGACATGCATGTTGGCACCCATACGGTTCATCTCATGAACGTGCATGAAACGATTCTCGAACACAGTCTCCGTGATGGAGCCTGTCCCGGTTGCAATGGCGTTCATGGCAGTAAACTGTGCCTGCATGTCTGTCGGGAATGCAGGATATGGCGCTGTGCGCAGCGACACCGACTTCGGTCGTTTGCCATGCATATCCAACTCAATCCAGTTGTCACCTATCCTGATATCCGCCCCGGCCTCTACCAGCTTGCTCAACACGGCTTCGAGGATATCCGGACGCGTATCCTTCACCTTGATCTTCCCTCGGGTGGCGGCTGCGGCGATTAGATAGGTGCCTGTCTCAATGCGATCCGGCATTACCGCATAGCTGCAGCCATGCAGACTCTTCTTGCCATTGATAACGATTGTGTCAGTTCCCTGCCCCTTGATGTCGGCACCCATCTTGATCAGGCAGTTCGCCAGATCCACTATTTCGGGCTCCCGCGCAGCATTCTCGATGATGGTCTGCCCATCCGCCAATGTCGCCGCCATCAAGACATTTTCGGTCCCCGTAACGGTGCACATATCCATGAAAATATGGGCGCCCTTGAGCCTGCCATCCACGGCAGCTTTGATGTAGCCATCCTCGACCACAATTTTGGCACCCATTTTCTCCAATGCGCTGATATGCAGATTCACCGGCCGACTGCCAATGGCGCAACCGCCAGGTAGCGCGACTTCAGCCTGACCGAAATGCGCCAGCAACGGCCCCAGTACCAGAATCGACGCACGCATGGTTTTCACAAGATCGTAGGGCGCGCTGAATTGCGTGATCGATCCACAATTGACTTCGACATTCAGTTTGGCGTCCACGACAGGCTGAACACCCATGCAGCCCAACAGCTCCAACATGGTGGTGATGTCATAGAGATGTGGAAGATTGCACACCTGCACTGTTTCCCGAGTCAACAGGGTCGCAGCCAGAATGGGTAGCGCAGAATTCTTGGCGCCGGCAATACGGAGCTCGCCACTAAGGCTGATCCCCCCGTGAATCAGAAGCTTGTCCATTAATCTCTCAGTCTATGGATTGGAGGAAACTCAGGCAGAGGCTGCCCTTTCACTAGAAGTCATTAAGCGCATGCTCACGGCATGAATAGCACCGCTGGCGATATGGGGATTAAGAATCTGATAGATCTTTTGCTGGCGCTTTACAGCGTTGAGGCCGACGAACACCTCTCCAACGGCGAGAACCTGGAATTTGTTGCCTTCGCCCTGCACCTGTATGTCGCAGTCCGGTAATTGCGATTCGAGCAATTGCCGAATCTGATCTGAATCTATGGCCATAGAATGCAACCTTGAAAATCTGAACGATGGAGCGTGAAAAACGGCTACTGCCAGTTATCGATAACCTGATCGATATCATTGCCATAGCGGTTCATGAGAGCGGAGAATTGCGTGAAATACTGGCGACGCAGATTAATCCCGCCCAGGTAAAGGTTCTTAAGCTTCCACTCACTGTCCGCGTTGAGAAAGAGCGTGTACTGAAGTTCTATCTTCGAATTATTCGCACTGAGCTGCATTCTGACATTGGTGTTCAATTCAGGTTCGGGTGACGGCTCACCGGCAGGCATGAATTCGAGCTTCTGACCGTCGTAACCCACCAGCGCGGCTCCATAGAAACGCGTCAACGTGATCTTCAATTTGTCGCCAAACCGGGAAACCTGCTCGGGAGTTGCGTTCTCTCCCAGGCGTGCCATCACACCAATGGCGACCTCGTCAAAATCCACGAAAGAACTCAGGGATTGCTCAATGCCGGCAAAGTATCGCTCTTTGTCAGTCTCAAAAAACGGCTTGAGCTCTTTCACTGTCGCAAGCAACTCGTTCACGGATTTCTCCGCGGAAGCAACGGCGCTGAGCTCCTCTGCTGCCTGCAATCCGGCAGAGGCGAACAAAGCCAGGGCGGCCATGACTAAGAATGTTCTGATCGACTTCACCTGGTGAATCTCCTGTGAGTTGAGTAACTATCGGCGTCGAACAGTTGAGTTCGCTCACCTTCTTCCGCCTCTGCACCGGCCCAATCCAGACCTGCAGACAACAGTTTTTCCATTACCCGCTAATGCAGGCGGCAGTTTACATGAAACAGGACCGGCAATAAATTACTACTTGCAAACAATAATAATCCCTCGTCTAATTGTGCCCCTTCCGTAAAATTGCACTGTCGGGACCGTTCGACACAGGCAGGTGCTGCCGGGCAAAGCGTGTTTCACCCCCCGCTATGCGCCGGTCCATGCCAGGGATCTGCAGCAGAGGCACCCTGAAAACTCTCAGGCCTGCCAAGTCCACGCCAGACCAGCGCCGCAATGTTTTTCCACTGCTCGAGATGCAAGCTGTTGCGCCGTCTCAGGCAATGGAAGAATACTCACCTCCCGACGGAGATTATCAGTGCCTTTTTCTGGACTGTGAATTCAGAAAACGGGGGTAAATGTGAGAAAGGCGCTTATTGCCGCATTGTGTATTGCTTAGAGTCGCAGGGACTTTGAAATGACCGACAGTAGCATTCTGATCAACAGCGCACGTCGCACGATCGAGATAGAGCACAGAGCCATAGGAGAGCTGCCCCAGCGCATTGACAGTTCATTCGTCCAGGCCTGTGAAATTCTGCTGGCTTGCGAAGGCCGGATTATTGTCACAGGCATGGGAAAATCCGGACATATTGCGCGCAAGATTGCCGCGACGCTGTCCAGCACCGGGTCTCCGGCCATCTTCGTGCATCCCGGTGAAGCGAGTCACGGCGATCTTGGCATGATCACGGAAAAGGACGTCGTGGTAGCGCTTTCCAACTCCGGAACCACCAGTGAGATATTGACCATACTGCCGGTCCTGAAACGCAAGGGTATTGCCCTTATCAGCATGACCGGCGACAGCCGCTCCATGCTCGCACAAACAGCCACCGTACATCTGGACGCAAGCGTCAGCGAAGAAGCCTGCCCGCTGGGGCTGGCCCCGACTACCAGCACTACCGTAGCACTGGTGCTTGGCGACGCGCTGGCAATGGCATTACTGGAAGCCAAGGGCTTCACCCGCGAAGAGTTTGCATTTTCGCACCCAGGCGGGCGCCTGGGTCGAAGACTTCTGCTGAAGGTCAAAGATGTCATGCACAGTGACACCGCCATCCCGATGGTTGCACCCACCATGGTGCTGAGCGACGCGTTGCTGGAAATCACCCGCAAGGGTCTGGGCATGACGACCGTGGTAGAGACTAATGGCGCTCTGTGCGGCGTGTTTACCGATGGCGATCTGCGCCGTACACTCGACTCCGGCAAGGACATCCGCAAGACTCCGATCAGCGAGGTGATGTCGGTGCGCAGCAAGAAAGTCCGCGAGAATGCGCTGGCCACCGAAGCGGTGCACATGATGCAGGAAAACAGCATCTACACATTGATTGTTGTCGACGAACAAGATGCCCTCAAGGGCGTGATTCGCATGCACGACCTGCTGCTGGCCAACGTCGTCTGATCAGATCGGCCGTACAGTCGAAGAGTACTTTAGACCCAAAGGACACACGCCAAGATGATTTTCAAAACGGACGAGAACGACATAGTCAGGCGCGCACGCGAGGTCAGATTGCTCGTGCTGGACGTCGACGGAGTGCTGACCGGCGGGGAATTGTTTCTAAGCGATAGCGGTGAGGAGATGAAAGCCTTCAACACTCTCGATGGCCAAGGCATTAAATTGTTACAGAGCAGCGGAGTTCAAGTGGGCATCATCAGCGGACGCAAGTCAGCGCTGCTTGCCAGGCGAGCCGAGAATCTGGGAATCCGACTGCTGATGCAGGGACGCGAAGACAAGCTCAATGCTTTGCAGGAAATGTGCGCAGAGACTGGACTGTCACCAGCACATATCGCTTATGCCGGAGATGATCTGCCTGATATCAGACCCATGAAAGCAGTACAACTGGCAATCGCCGTCGCCAATGCCCACAGTTCCGTCAAAGAATCCGCACACGTTCAGACCTCACTGAATGGCGGTCAGGGCGCGGTCCGAGAAATTTGTGATTTCATTCTGCAGGCACAGGACCGTTATGACTCAGCCATTGCCCACTTCCTCTAGGAACGCGGCCAGCAACAATACTCTGCCCGTTGACGTGATAGTGAGTGAAGAAGAAGTCGTCGACGAGGCGACGCGCCAGATTCTGACGGGTTGGCGCCTGTGGGCTTTGCTGGGACTTCTCGTACTGGCGATTTATTCCGCCCGCTACATGTTTTTCGGCGCTCCACCCATTATTGAGACACAGGAGCCCGGCGCAGAGATTAGGTACGATGCCTACTCGGTGGGAATCACCAGTGTCCTCTTCAACACCGAGGGGCGTATCGACTACACCCTGGAAGCAAGCGAGCAAACCCACTATCTGGACAACACGACCGTTCTCAGCAATCCCTACGTGCGCCTCTATCAGGAGTCAGGGGAGCGCTGGAATATCGCGGCCAGATCGGGCAGAATCCACGGGGCCGCGGACAGTGACAATATCGAGCGTCTGGACCTGAGTGACGAAGTAGAGCTTTTCCAGGTTGATGCTGCCGGTGAACGCATGACACTGACCACCGGATTCATCTCCCTTTTTCCCGGCACCGAAACAATGAACACCGACCGGGAGGTCACCATGACAACCAACGCCCTGCGACAGACTGCTATCGGCATGCACGTCGATCTGCAACAGGACAAATTGACTTTCCGCTCACAGGTCAGAGGCCGATATGAAGTTCCCAGCAGTCAACCCTGATCTCATGAAAATCGCTATACTGGCAGGGATGACGCTCATTTTGGGGAGCGGAGCCGCCACACTGGCACAAGAAGCAAATGGTGCTCATGAATATCGGGCCGATGGCGAAACTACCATCGAAACAGTCAACGGTTTGCGTGTTATCACGTTGCGCGACAACGTCTTTGTACGCCAGAACGATATCGAGCTGGCGGGCGACCAGGCTATTCTTGAATACAATCTCGACAACCAACTTCAGACCGTGCGACTGACAGGCTCGCCCGCCAGCTTTCAGCAACTGCCGGATCGAGGGTCCGAGCCACTGACGGGCAGCAGCGAGACCATTAATTACTACGCGGGCAGCGAATCAGTGGTCGAATTCATTGGTGACGCCAGCTTCAACCAACCGGGCACCACTTTGCAGTGTGCTCAGATTCGCCATGTGATCGAATCCGGCGCCACCTCCGGACAGGCATGTAGCGGCTCCTTGAGCCAGTAACCAAATTGATGGATAACCTGAAAGCCTCTCATCTCGCCAAATCCTACAAGGGCCGAAAAGTCGTCTGGGACGTGTCCCTGAGCATCGACAGCGGTCAGATTGTCGGGCTGCTCGGCCCCAACGGTGCAGGCAAGACCACCTGCTTCTACATGATTGTTGGTCTAGTGAAGGCCGACAGCGGCAGTATCGAACTGAACTCCACCAATCTGACATCACTTCCCATTCACGCCAGGGCACAACAAGGGCTGGGCTATCTGCCGCAGGACTCATCCATCTTTCGCACGCTCACCGTGGCCGAGAACATCCTGGCCATTCTGGAGACCCGCAAAGAACTTACGCGCGCTCAGCAACTGGAGAAGCTCGAAAGCCTGCTGGACGAATTCCACATCGGCCATATTCGCAACAACAAGGGCATGAGCCTCTCAGGAGGGGAGCGCCGTCGTACCGAAATCGCCCGGGCACTTGCCACCGAACCTCGCTTCATTTTGCTCGATGAACCTTTCGCCGGTGTCGACCCTATCTCCGTAAGCGATATCAAGGACATCATCAGGCAT
>CAIRBI010000052.1 GCA_903876785.1 uncultured Gammaproteobacteria bacterium | reverse complement strand
GTGCCTGCACGCGATTGAGCACAGCAACTAATCGCGTGCAGGCACGCTCCCACAACTGCGGGTACATCTATGCTACATGAGGAAATCGGATTGAAAACCCTGAGTGAAACGCTGCGCGCGGTGCGGGTACTGCCGGTACTTATCGTGCATTCCGAGGCTGAGGCACTGGCTGTCACGGCAGCGCTGGCCGCAGGTGGTTTGAACGCGGTCGAGATTACCTTGCGGACTCCTGCTGCGCTGGCCGCCATCGCCGCCGTGAAAAAGGCACGGCCGGAATTCATCGTGGCCGCCGGAACGGTGCGCACTGTTGCCGAGATGCGTGCCGTTGCGGCGGCGGGCGTCGACTTTGCCGTCAGTCCCGGTTTTACGCCTGCGCTGTCGGTCTGCGCGCGCGAGTTGCAGTTGCCATTTCTGCCGGGGGTGTGCACACCTTCGGAGGTCATCGCCGGCACGGAATGTGGGCATACCAGTTTCAAGTTGTTCCCGGCCGAAGCCGTAGGCGGGATGGCTCTGCTCAAGGCGCTGGCGTCGCCATTTGCAGGCATCGAATTTTGCCCGACCGGCGGCATTGGCCCGCACAATTTTCTCGACTATCTGTCCTTGCCAAATGTAGTGTGCATAGGAGGATCCTGGATGGTGGACAGTGCGCTGATTCGGCAAGGCAACTGGGAACAGATTGAGAATCTGACCCGGCAATGTGTTTTCGAGCTGGGCAAGCCAAGAGCTGGCCATGACAAAATGCGGTGATGAAGAACCAGTGATAAGGAGATTTTTGTGAACCTGCACGAGGCGCCAGATCCGTCCTCTGGCTGGCATATCGTCGCCGACATCGGTGGCACCAACGCTCGCTTTGCGCTCGCTTCTCAGAACGACGCGCCATTGCAGGGCGTCAGCGTCTATCGCTGTGCCGATTTTGTGCACTTTGAGGATGCTCTGGAGGCTTATCAAGAAAGCCTTCGCGAGCGATCTGCCCCACAATTGCTCAGTGTCTGTCTCGCGGTGGCCGCGGCAGTGCACAAGGATCTGATCAGCCTCACCAATCATTCCTGGCAATTCAGCCGTCGTACGCTGCAGGCCGCGCTGGGCGTCCCCGTTCATATTCTCAACGATTTCACCGCGCAGGCCCTTTGTCTGCCGATCTTGCGCGACGCAGACGTGCAATGGTTGCGACGTGCGCCTGGCCGCCCCCATGCAGCGGCAAGGACTATCGCAGGTCCTGGCACCGGTTTCGGGGGCGCGACACTGACGGCGGCGGGCGAAGTGGTGGAATCTGAGCCAGGTCACTGTTCGTTTGCACCCGTCTCTGAACATGAGCTGCAGTTGCTGCAAGTGCTGTGGCGGCGCCATCCGCGCATCTGCGTGGAGCAACTGCTTTCTGGCCCGGGCCTTGCAAATCTGTACTGGGCGAATGCGGTATTGGGTGGCAATCCTCGCGACCTGGACGCGGTCGCCATCGTTAGCGCGGCACAGCACGGGGATGCGCTGGCGTTGCAGACGTTGCAGGATTTTTCCGGCATTCTCGGTTCGGTGTGTGGTGACATCGCCCTCTCAATGGGCAGTCTGGGTGGTTTTTATCTTTCGGGTGGAGTGCTGGAAAAATTGGGTGCTTTGTTTGATCAGACATTGTTCATGACGCGTTTCGTCGATAAGGGAGCGTTCCAGAGCTGGTGCTCGGAAGTGCCGGTGGCACGCGTGACTCATGCCTGGCCGGGATTGCTGGGTTGTGCCCGCCATGCTCGCCTGCAGACACAGATAGCCGCACACGGCAAGCCGACGGACAAGGTGGTTGCCAATGTCCCCTGAGGAAACTTTGCACGCCGTGGATCCGAATTATGCTGCGCTGCGCAAGGGTTGCGCGCGCCTCAGTGGTGATGAAGCCCGGCAAGTCAGCGAATTGTTATCTCTGCATGGCATTGCCAGTGAGTACATCGAATATTCCGGCAACATTGCTCACATTCCCCTGGCCGACCGTGTCGACATTCTTACCCTCAAGGGCGTCAGCTTGTTCACGGGTGAGAGTCTGGACCGCAACGCGCTGGCCATGCAGACACAGGAGTTGACGCAAGGGCCTTGGAAGTCGATGTTGCCCCCGGTCGTCGTACTGAGCCCGGGTGGTTGCGAAAGCATTGCCATCAATTTTTCCGAGACCGCTCTCAGTCTGGAGTGGCAGTGGTCCATAGATTGCGAAGATGGCGGCCAGTTGACACAGCGATTCCGGCCGCAGGACTTGCCGGAGTCGGCCACGCAGACACTGTCGGGGCTGAGCTACAGCCGCCGTCTCCTGCATCTGCCACCATTTCACGACGGCTCCCTGCCTCCGGGTTACCATCGCCTGACCCTGCAATGTGTCACGAGTTCAGACGTGGGCGCGCAGAACAACCCTCTGATCGTCGCGCCAGCGCAGTGTCATGAACCCTCCTGGGTGCTGGAAGGCCAGCGGCTGTGGGGGTTTTCGGTGCAACTCTACTCCCTGCGTTCCGAACGGAACTGGGGAATTGGTGACCTGACGGACTTGCAGGATCTGATTCGTCTGGCGATACAGAAAGGGGCGAGCTTCCTGGTGCTCAATCCATTGCATGCCCTCGATCTGCGGAATCCAGACCACTGCAGCCCTTACAGTCCCAACGACAGACGACGCCTGAATCTGCTTTATATCGATCCTGCTCAGGCAGAAGAATTCTACGCCAACGCGTCACTTCACTCTGCTGAAGCAGTCGAGCGACGATTGAGCTTGCGACGTTGCTTGCAGCAACATGAGGCAATCAATTATCGTGCGGTCGCCGAATTGAAGCTGGCGGTGCTTTTGCCGATGTTTTCGTACTTTCTGGAGCATCATCTCGCTGCAGGCAGTGCCCGGGCACAGCGGTTCGAGCGGTTCGTGGCGGAGCAGGGCGCTTCTCTGCAAGCCTTTGCCGGGTATGAGGCGTTACGCTGGTCCGGGTTTGCTGACGGCGTTGATGATCCGCGCTTCACGCTCTACACGCAGTGGCTGGCAGAGATGCAACTGGAGGCCTGCCAGCTTCTGGCGGCCGACTTGGGTATGCGCATCGGGTTGATCCGCGATCTTGCCGTGGGTGGTGACGGTGGCGGAGCAGAAGTGGTTCTCAACAAGGGCTTGTTCTGTGAGCGTGCAAGTATCGGTGCGCCACCGGATCCGCTGGCGC
The DNA here is from genome assembly GCA_903876785.1 of uncultured Gammaproteobacteria bacterium. Lineage (GTDB taxonomy): Bacteria > Pseudomonadota > Gammaproteobacteria > Pseudomonadales > Pseudohongiellaceae > UBA5078. The sequence goes on along the minus strand of CAIRBI010000052.1, from coordinate 5,983 downwards.
CACAAGGTCAGAACTGGGGTCTGCCACCACTGGATCCGTTGCAGTTGCGGCAAAGTGGTTACAGTCACTTCATTGAACTGCTGCGGACCAATATGGCCCACTGTGGCGCCTTGCGCATCGATCACGTGATGGCGCTGATGCGCCTGTGGTGGTGTCCGCGCGTTGCAGGACGTGGTACCGGGGCGTATGTGCATTACCCGGTCGATGATCTGTTTGCCTTGCTGCGTCTGGAGAGTGTGCGCAACCGTTGCATGGTGATTGGCGAGGATCTGGGTGTCGTGCCGCCGCAGGTGCGCGAGTACTTGAATTCGTCGGCCGTGTTTTCGAACCTATTGTTCTATTTTGAAAAATACGACGGTTTCAAATTCCGCCGTCCGGAGCATTACAAGGCGCGCGCGCTGGCAATGGTGGCCAATCATGACGTGCCAACACTGGCGGCGTGGTGGAATTGTGCGGACTTGCGTTTACGTAATCAGCTGGGGTTGATTCCCACTGAAACAGCATTGGACGAGCTGACACAGTGGCGCGGTGTTGAAAAGCGTCAGGTGCTGCAGTGGCTTAGTGAGCAGTGGTTGTTGCCGCCGCAGTGGCAGGGGGACTGCACGCTGCGGCCCTTCGATAACGAATTGTGTGCAGCGATTCTGCGTTGTTGCGCGCGCAGCAGTGCGCAACTGCTGTCGGTGCAACTGGAGGACCTGGCGCTATTGGAAACGCCCGTGAATATTCCGGGCACCAGTACCGAATATCCGAACTGGCGTCGAAAATTACCAATCGCTCTGCCAGAGTTGATTGATTCGCCAACAGGTCGAGACTTGCTGAGTGGTTTCGCACTGGAGCGTATGCTTCCAGAGGCGACCCAGGCGCGCGTGCGCAGCCAACCAGCACCATGAACAAAAACAGGATAAGGTTGATGAGCAGTACCGAAGTCACGAAAAATAACAAAGGCACGAAAAGCACCAAGGTTGCGCAGAGTGCTGAAGTCGCGAATAAAGCCGAAGTCGCGAAGAGTCCCGCGTCGCCGGCTTTGCTGCTGAGCAACGCCGATCTTTATCTGTTCAGCCGTGGTGAGCAGGAGCATGCCTATCGTTTCATGGGCGCCAACACGCGCTGTGTCGATGGTGTCGACGGCGTGTTGTTCGCTGTGTGGGCGCCTGCCGCCAGGCAGGTGGCAGTGGTCGGCGATTTCAATCACTGGCAGCCGCACGCTGATGTTATGCACCGGCATCCCGGTTTCGGGGTGTGGGAGTTGTTTGTGCCAGGCGTTCGGGCGGGCATGCATTACAAATACCACATCGTCAGCGAGCATGGGCACTTGCAGCCGTGGAAGGCTGACCCTTATGCACAGGCCATGCAGTTGCGCCCCGATAATGCATCGACGGTGCCGGATGCCACAGGCTATCAATGGCAGGATGAAGCCTGGCTTGAGAGACGCAGTTCCGGGACTCTGCATGCTGAATCAATGCTCATCTACGAGGTGCACGCCGGCTCGTGGCGGCGCCACGCGCATGACAGCACTTTTCTTGATTACCATCAGCTAGCCATACAGTTGGTGGCGTATGTCAAGGAGATGGGATTTACGCACATCCAGCTGATGCCGATCAGTGAATTTCCCTTCGATGGTTCCTGGGGATACCAACCTATCGGTCTCTTTGCGCCTACGCGCCGCTTCGGTACTCCAGAGCAATTCCGCTTTTTCGTCGATCATGCTCACCAGCAAGGTATTGGTGTTTTGCTGGACTGGGTGCCGGCACATTTTCCTTCCGACGAACATGGATTGAGTCGTTTCGATGGCAGTTGTCTGTACGAACACGCCGACCCGCGTCAGGGTTTTCACCCGGACTGGACCACGCTGATTTTCAATTATGGCCGTTCCGAGGTGTTCAGCTATCTGCTCAGCAATGCGATGTACTGGCTGGAGGAATTTCATATCGACGGGCTGCGCGTCGACGCCGTCGCCTCCATGCTGTACCTGAACTACAGTCGCAAGGACGGCGAGTGGCTGCCGAATCATTATGGCGGCATCGAGAATCTGGAAGCGATTCATCTGTTCCGGGAGATCAACGAGCGCGCCTATCGCAAATATCCGGGCATCGCGATGATAGCCGAAGAATCCACGGCGTGGCCGGGTGTCACAGAATTCACTTCGCGCGGCGGACTTGGCTTCGGATTCAAATGGAATCTGGGCTGGATGAACGACACGCTGCGCTACATGGCACGCGATCCGATTCATCGCAAGTATCACCATGCGGACATGAGTTTTGGTTTGCTCTATGCGTTTTCCGAAAGCTTCATTCTGGCGCTCAGCCACGATGAAGTCGTTCACGGCAAGCGCGCATTGCTGGAGAAAATGCCCGGTGATGATTGGCAGAAATTCGCCAACCTGCGCGCGTATCTGGGATTCATGTGGGCGCACCCCGGCAAGAAGCTGCTCTTCATGGGTAGCGAGTTTGCGCAGCGTCGCGAGTGGAGTCACGACAGAAGCCTGGACTGGCACCTGCTTGACGGGAATTTTCAGGAGAACGCGCCCCATCGTGGAATGCAACAACTGGTGCGCGACCTGAATCGCGTCGCCTCTCGGGTGGCTGCACTGCACGCTCTGGATGATGACTCCGCCGGGTTCGAGTGGGTCGATACGGATGGCGAGGGCCACTGTATCTTTGCATTCCTGCGCAAGTGCCATGGATCCACAGTGCTCGCAGTGTGCAACATGACCCCTACGCTGCACGCGGATTTTTGTATTGGCGTGCCAGGCCCCGGCTTGTACCGAGAATTGATCAACACCGATGGCAGTGAATACGGCGGCAGTGGTGTCGGCAATCTGGGCGCTGTGTCTGCGCAGCCTGTGCTCAGTCATGGCCGCGAGTGGTCGCTGCAAATTATAGTGCCGCCCCTGGCGACACTCATATTTGAATTGGAGAACTCATGATTTGTGGGAGCGGGCCTCTATGTGGGAGCGGGCCTTGCCCGCGATCATTGCCGGTGCGACTGATCGCCATCGCGGGCGAGGCCCGCGCCCACAGTCACTGACAGGAATTATATGAAACAAACCGCAACACTTTTGCCCGGACTTCCCTATCCGCTCGGTGCCACCTGGGACGGCGATGGAGTCAACTTCGCGTTGTTCTCAGCTCATGCCGAGCGGGTCGAACTGTGCCTGTTCACGCCCGATGGCGGGAGGGAATTGCAGCGGCTGGAGTTGCCGGAGCTCAGCAACCAGGTCTGGCATGGCTATCTGCCGAAGGCTGCGCCGGGAACTGTTTATGCGTATCGGGTGCATGGCCCGTGGCAGATTCACCTCGGGCATCGCTTCAATGCCAACAAGCTCCTGCTTGACCCCTATTGCCGACAGCTGTGCGGAAAATTCAGCTGGTCCGATACGCACTACGCGTTCGACAACAGTCATCCCGACAAGGACATCAAGCTCGACAAACGCGACAACAAGGCGTTCATGCCCAAGTGTGTCGTGGTCGCGGATACCCATGGCAGCACATTGCGGCAGCACCGTATTCCGGCGGGCAGAACGGTGTTGTACGAGACGCACCTGAAGGGCTTCACTATCGGCCATCCGGCCATTCCGCCGGAGTTGCGCGGCAAGTTTGCCGGCATGGCGCACAAGGAAGTGGTCGGCTATCTGAAGGCGCTTGGTATCACCAGCATCGAGCTGTTGCCAATACAAAGTTTTGTCACGGAATCGTTTCTGCAGGACAAGAAACTCACCAACTACTGGGGCTATAACCCACTGTGCTTCTTCGCTCCGCATCAGGATTACCTGAGTGGCAACTCCATACTTGAGGTTCGTCACATGGTTGAGGCGTTTCATGAGGCGGGGATCGAAGTCATTCTCGACATCGTGTTCAACCATACTGCCGAAGGCGGAAGACTTGGACCCTCACTGTCCTTCCGTGGTATCGACAATCTGTCCTACTACCGGCTGCAACCAGAGGACAAGCGCTTTTACATCAATGATACAGGCTGTGGCAATACACTGAATCTGATGCACCCGCGCGTGGTGCAACTGATCATGGACAGTCTACGCTACTGGGCGATCACCATGCAGGTCGATGGCTTTCGGTTCGATCTCGCGCCCGTGCTCGGGAGGGAGTCTTACGGCTTCGATCAAGGCAGCGGCTTCTTCGACACCGTGCAGCAGGACCCGGCGCTGGCGGGCATCAAGTTGATTGCGGAGCCGTGGGACATCGGCCCGGGAGGCTATCAGCTGGGGCGCTTTCCGCCCGGTTGGAGTGAATGGAACGATCGCTATCGTGACACCGTGCGCCGCTTCTGGCGCGGTGATGCCGGCATGCTGCCCGAGTTCGCGAGGCGCCTGCATGGTTCCAGCGATATTTTCGAACGCGACGGACGTCGTCCTTCCGCGAGCGTCAATTTTGTGACCAGTCACGACGGCTTCACGCTCAATGATCTGGTCAGCTACCGTGAACGGCACAACGAGATCAATGGCGAGGAAAATCAGGACGGCCATCGCGAGAATTATAGCGACAATTTCGGCGTCGAAGGCCCGACGCGCGACCCCACTGTCAATGTGCTGCGCCTGCGCCAGCAGAAGAATTTTCTTTGCACGTTGCTGCTCTCCCAAGGCACGCCGATGCTGCTGGGAGGTGACGAGTTCTGTCGCACGCTGAGCGGCAATAACAATGCCTATTGCCAGGACAATGAGATCAGCTGGATGAACTGGAATGCCATCGGCATTGACCAGCGTCAACAACAGACTTTCACCACTTATCTCACAGCATTGCGCAGTCGTTTCCATTACCTGTTCTTTGAACGTTACGTGCATGAACAGTTGCGTCCGAATGATCCCGAGATTGCCTGGTACAACAGCGCTGGCGAGCGCATGCAAAGCGGCCACTGGCAGGAACACCATGCCAGAACCCTGGGCTGCATGTTGAGTGGCAACAATCCGGCGACCGGACTGCGTACCCAGCTCTTGATCGTATTTCATGCCGACCGTGTGGCGCAGGCTTTCCGCCTGCCTGCGATGCCCGACGTCGTGCAGTGGGAACTGCTTCTGGATACCGGCCTGCAGACAGGCATCCCCGATGGCGAGAACTGCACCGTGATGCAGCGTCTGAATTTGTTTTCCTGTTCTACCGTCGTGCTGCTGGCGCAAAGCGAGGTTGCACCCTGATCCACACCGATTTCATACAGCAGAGGTATTCGTCATGAGCAGTGATTCCGACAGTTCTGCAGCTGGCAAACCAGTCTCAACATCAGTTTCAAGTTGTGTTTTAACGCCGGCCCTGACCAACGCTTCCGCACAGTGGCTTGGCCTTGACAGCGGGACACTGGCCACCGATCTGGATCGCCATTTTCATCTGACGCTCGGGCGCGATGAGGGGGGCAGCAGCCATCACTATCTCTACAACGCAGCGGCGCTGACCGTGCGCGATCGACTGGTGGAGCGCTGGCGGGCGACGCGAATTCGCTTTGTGGAGGAGCGTCCGAAACGGATAGCCTACCTGTCGCTGGAGTTTTTGATGGGACGCACGCTGACCAATGCGGTGCTGAATCTGGACATGGAGGAGTCGCTGCGCAATGCCCTGTATCGCTATGGCGTTTCGCTGGAAGAACTGGCAGAGGAGGAACGTGATGCCGGGCTTGGCAATGGTGGTCTCGGTCGGCTCGCCGCCTGCTTCCTGGACAGCTGCGCGACGCTTGGCCTGCCGGTGACCGGCTATGGTATCCGCTATGACTATGGCATGTTCCACCAGCGCATCGAACACGGCCATCAGGTGGAGTGTCCGGATCACTGGCTGGAGCGCGGCAATCCATGGGAATTCGAGGCGCCGCAGGATACGCGCCGGGTGAAATTCTATGGTCGCGTGGAAGCAACGTCCGTAGCCGATGGCTCCTCGGCCAGAGCCTGGGTCGACTCAGAGGATGTGCTGGCGGTTCCCTATGACATGCCAATTCCCGGTTTTCGCAACAACACGGTCAATACCTTGCGTCTGTGGCGCTCCATGGC
>CAIRBI010000051.1 GCA_903876785.1 uncultured Gammaproteobacteria bacterium | reverse complement strand
GGCTAGACTGTTTTGCAAGGCACTTTCCCCGTTGAAACCTGTCATAATCGCCGCCGATGAAATTCACCCCCGAACAGATCCTCAAAGACACCTTCGGCTATGAGCATTTCCGTGGTCCGCAGAGCGAGATCATCGAAGAGGTCATGGCCGGGCGTCACTGCCTGGTGCTGATGCCCACCGGTGGCGGCAAGTCGCTCTGCTACCAGATTCCTTCGTTGCTGCGTCCTGGTGTGGGCATCGTGGTCTCTCCGTTGATTGCGCTGATGCAGGATCAGGTCGATGCGCTGCAGCAACTGGGAGTGCGTGCCAGTTTCCTCAATTCCTCACTGACTCCTGAAGCGCAGCGTGCCGTGTTGCGCGATCTGCGCGAGGGCAATCTCGACCTGCTTTACGTTGCCCCCGAGCGACTCAATCAGGAGGCGACGATTGAATTGCTGCACAGCATTCCCATCGCACTGTTTGCTATCGATGAGGCACACTGTGTCTCCCAATGGGGGCACGATTTCCGGGTCGACTACCTGCAGTTGTCGCTGCTGGAGCAACACTTCCCCGAGGTGCCACGCATCGCGCTGACGGCCACCGCTGACGCGAATACCCGCGCTGAGATCGCTGAGCGATTAGGGCTGGTGGACGCGCGACATTTCGTCAGCGGCTTCGATCGCCCCAACATTCAGTACCGCATTACTCAGAAGCAGAATCCGCGTCAGCAGTTGCTGCGCTTTCTGCGTCGTGAGCACGAGAACGATGCGGGTATCGTTTATTGTCTATCGCGCAAGAAGGTCGACGATACCGCTGCCTGGCTGGAAGAGCAGGGCTTCACGGCGGTGCCCTATCACGCGGGCCTGGGCCCGGAAGTCAGGCAGCGCAATCAGCAGCGTTTTCTGCGTGAGGACAGCGTGATCGTCGTGGCGACCATCGCCTTCGGCATGGGCATCGACAAACCCGACGTACGCTTCATCGTGCATCTCGATCTGCCCAAGAGCCTGGAGGCTTACTATCAGGAGACCGGTCGCGCCGGGCGTGATGGCGAGCCTGCGACGGCATGGATGGTGTACGGCCTGCAGGACGTCATCATGCTGCGACAGATGATGGATGGGTCGCAGGGCAACGAGAAATTCAAGCGTATCGAGCGCGCCAAGCTGGACGCCATGCTGGGGCTGTGTGAGATCACCACCTGCCGTCGTCAGGCCTTGTTGCACTACTTTGGAGATAAGCCGGTCGGTGACACGGGGCCGGACTACTGCGGCAATTGCGATGCCTGTTTGAATCCGGTGCCGACCTGGGACGGCACGCAGGCAGCTCGCAAGGCACTCTCCTGCGTGTATCGCACCGGTCAGCGCTTCGGAGTCAATTATCTGATCGACGTGCTGCTGGGCGCCGATTCCGACAAGATATTCCAGAATAATCATCACCAGATTTCCACTTACGGTATCGGCAAGGAACTGGAAGGCAATGCCTGGCGCTCGGTGTTCCGGCAGCTGGTGGCGCGGGGTTATCTGAGTGTCGATCATGCCACCTATGGCGGTCTGCACCTGAGCGAGAAATCCCGGGCTCTGCTCAAGGGCGAGGAGTCGATTGCGCTGCGCATCGATGTGCAGGAAGTGGTCGTCAGAGCGGAGAAGAAATCCCGCAGCAGCACTCAGATCGTTGCCGACTCCGACAAGGCTCTCTGGGAGGCGTTGCGGCGCTGCCGCAAGTCACTGGCTGACGAGAACGACGTACCGCCCTATGTGATCTTCCACGACGCCAGCCTGATGGACATGGTGCACTATCGCCCGCTGACGGAGCAGCAGTTCCTCGGCATCAGCGGCGTCGGCCAGAGCAAGCTGGATAAATACGGTGCGGCATTCCTCGATGTGATTCGAGAGCATGAGGCCTGATTCTTCCGGGCTGTTGTCCGATCACAAGCACTGCGTACAGTTTGTCCCACGTCAAACATCTCCTTCTTGGATTTTTAACAACTCCCCCAACTGAGTTAGAATCGCGCCCGCCGCAGACGACTCTGATCGTCCCGGCTCCGAACCCGTTAACTTTGCGCTGGATTTACGTTCCAGGCGGCAATTGAGAGGTTGTTATGTCTACGATAGTAGTGGCGGCGCTATACAAATTCGCCCGCCTGCCTGATTTTGAAGCCCTGCGTGCGCCTCTGCACGATCTTATGAGTGAGAACGAGGTGCGTGGCACCCTCCTGCTGGCTGCCGAAGGTGTCAACGGCACCATCGCCGGCCCGCGACAGGGGGTTGATCGTGTGCTGGCCTGGCTGCGCGCCGATCCGCGTCTGCAGTCTCTGGAGGCGAAAGAATCCCAGGCCGATGAGAATCCCTTTTATCGCACCAAGGTCAAACTCAAGAAGGAGATCGTGACCATGGGCGTCGAGGACATCGACCCCAATCACATCGTGGGTACCTATGTGAAACCCGGCGACTGGAACCGACTGATCTCCGATCCCGATGTAATCCTGGTGGACACCCGCAACGACTACGAAGTCCAAATCGGCACTTTCCGCAATGCGATCAATCCGCACACCGAAACGTTCCGCGAGTTTCCGGCTTTCGCCAAAGAGAATCTTGATCCGCAGAAGCACAAGAAAGTGGCCATGTTCTGCACCGGCGGCATCCGCTGCGAGAAATCAACGGCGTTCATGAAGGCGCAGGGCTTTAATGAGGTTTACCATCTTGAGGGGGGCATCCTGAAATATCTGGAAGAGGTTCCTGAAGAGGAGTCGCTCTGGGAAGGTGAGTGCTTCGTGTTCGACAATCGGGTGACGGTGAATCATCAACTGGAAAAGGGCAAGTACGAGCAGTGTCACGCCTGCCGCATGCCGATCACCGAAGCGGAAAAGCAGTCAGCACGTTATGTGCGAGGTGTGAGTTGCCCGCATTGCTTTGACCAGCACAACGCGGAGCAGGTGCGCCGCTATGCCGAACGCGAGCGGCAGGTGCAATTGGCGAGGGAGCGCGGTGAATCGCATATCGGGGAATCCATGAGCGAGACCATCGAGCGGCGTCGCCGTGAGAAGCTCGAAACCAAGGAAGCGCAGCGAAGAGCTGAGCAGGGAGTCTGACAGCCCGTGTGCTTGCATCGCACGGTTACTCTTCGACGAAAGTAAAACGCTTGACCGGCCGCCCATCGACCTCGATGGTTTCGTCAAACATCGCGAGCGGGCGTATCCACAACCCGCGATCCCCGTACAGGGGACGGTAGACGACATGCTCTTCTTCCGTTTCACTGTGACGGGCGACGCCGATGACCTGATACAGATTATTCTTGTAGTGTCTGTATATACCAGCCTTGATCGTCATGTTCTTGTCTCAGCCTCCTTTTGACTGTCCCTGCGAGATTGTCGGGGCAGCTTAGCAGAATTTCACTTGTATGCCTGTGGGAAAAAAGCTGACGTGACGGGTCATGCTCATTCCTCCGGGGCTGCGCGGCGCTATGCACTTGCATCACATTGGCTTAGTATTTGACGGCTATCAATCCTGATCCCATTGCGAAGAGGTAAGTTCATAATGAGTCATGCAAGAAAGATTGCCGCAGTCATGTTGCTGGTGGTGTTGAGTGCCTGTGCTGGAACGTCTGGGCCCTCTAAGCGGGAGCTTATCCTGGGAAGCTGGCAGGCTGACTTTCAGGGCCAGAGCATAGTGCTGGTGTATTCCGATACCGAAGTCTCCGTTGAGTCGTTCGGGGTATCGTTCCCTTATGAATGGCTGAACGAGAATCAGATCAGAATGGACGCGATGGGGCAGGTTGTGACGAGTACCGTTGAATTTACCAGTCCTGACGAAATGGTGCAGAGCAGCGAACAGGGAGTGCAAACGCTCAGGCGCGTGCAGTAGGTTTGCCGGGCAGAGTTCAGGGGAGGAGGCTAATTTCAGTGACCTGCCGGTTCCCTGTCACCAACCGCCCTGTCGTCATCATCGAACGGGTTGCTGCGATCGCTCAGGAAGCGCAGCGCCATCGTGCGCTGCTCAGGATTGAGTAATTCGAACACAGCAATAGTCTGGGAGTGGGTGGTTTCCTGAAAGACCAGGCTGGCTTTGCGCAATTCATCGAATGCTATAGCAATTGCTTCCTTGTCCATTGGCTCTTCGGTCATCAAATCACTCAGCTTGCGTTGCGCGCGGAACATCTCACCGCGCAGTGGCAGCGATATCTCTCCAAATTCGCGCAGCATTGGGCGCAGCTGCGCCCGGGTAGCTTCATCCAGATCATCGTAGATCCATGACAGGCTGGGCGGAATCGGACGGAAATCCGAGTGGCTCAGAATCCGCGCAGTGATACCTCCCACTACCAGAAGGTTGAGCCCCAGAGAGATGACGAGTACCCAATTCATTACTCGTCGGCGGTTGATTGTCATTCAAATGTCTCCGCATAATCGTTCAGGGACAGGAGGTAGAGTTCCTCCTCTCGCGAATTCTGTACACCTTCAATGCCGAAGCTGAAGTAATCTGCCAGCAGGATGCCACATACCAGTGGCAGGCAGGCCACCAGCGCCGGGCGCCAGAGCCAGGCCATCAGCCTTTCCGAGTGTGGCAACAGCCAATCCAGCAGACGATCGAAAACATTGCCTGCGCTGGTGCGAGCGGCCTGATCAAGAACGTTGCGCTGCAGTACGGAAAGATCTGCAACCTCGAATTGATTCAACATCTCATCCAGCGCCTGGAACTCAGCTACCAAGGACTGCGCCTTGGGGTGTGTCGCACAATGGATCGTGGCCGCAGTCCGTTCCTCTGTCGGCCAGCGCGCGGGGTCGCTTCCGTAAGCTTCCACAATCTCTGCGAATCGTTCTGATGAAATTGTCATAGTGTTTCCTGCGCCTTAGGGGTTTCCGGATTTGTTTTTATTGTTGCCAGTAACTCTGCCTTCAAGCCTCGTCTTGCTCTTGCCAGTATTGATTCCAATGCATCCACCGAAACTTCCATGATCTGCGCGATCTCACGGTTGGAAAAGCCGTGATAGTGGTTCAGCACGATGGCGCTGCGCTGCCGCTCCGGCAGTTGCGACAGCGCCTCTCGCAGAGAGAGGAGTCGCTCCTCTTTGTCCGGCTGCTCGGCAGGACTGTCGTGCCCTTCGTGTTCGTCGAGATACTCGCTGGTGATGGCTGACTTGTCCTTGCGCAGGTAATCGATACATAAATTATGTGCAATTCGGTGCAGCCAGGTCGACACACTGGCCTTCTCGCCTCGCCAGGTGTCCGCATGGGTCCATAGGCGCAGGAAGGTCTCCTGAGTGATGTCTTCGGTATCCTTGGTATTGCCCAGCATACGGAATGCATAGTGACTGATGGACTTCAGATGCCTTTTGACGACCGATTCATAGGCGCGTGAATTACCGGCCTGTATTGCGGTCATCAGCTCTTGATCATCTATCATTTTGAGAACGGTGCTCCGGAGGCCAACTGCCTAGGCGCTATCGCCAGTTCGGCAGAGCGTTGCCGAACCTGGCCGAGATATTGCCAGTACCGTTCATTTTGCTGCATTCCATGGTCAAAGTAACCCCTTGGTGAGCTATACGCAGGCAAACATAGAATCCGTCGCCAGGGAGAAGGAAGAGTGAGAATTCGGAGTCTGGAAAAGCAACAGGCCCCGCCAGTTTGACTGGCGAGGCCTGTTTGGATCCGTCGAGCGACAACTATTTACTCGTTGCCTTGGCTGCAGACAACTGCGTGCACTATCGTATCCATTTGCTCGGGAGCGAATACCAGAGACATAGTCTGGCTGAGCGATCCGGTCCCGTTCCCGGCGATTGGCAGACCGAAGTTCAGTGGCGATACGTTCTGATAACCACCCGCGGTGTCGAAATAGACATTGGCGTTGTGAATTTTAAGTGAAGGACTGGCATTGCTATCCAGTGTCAACTCCACGGCAAATTCAGTGCTGCTCGCAAGGCCTGCAAGGAAGGTTCCTACTATGGTTCCGTTCCCGCGGATAAGGTCGCCACTAAAATATCCGACTGGTGATGAGCTGTAGGTATTCAACCACGCACTGTTTGTATCAGTCACACCGACCGGGGTAAAACTGCTTACGGTGACAGGGGCGTTTGCAGGTTGGCCCATGCCGAAAACGTTAAAACAGCTGGGTGGCAACACTACGACGGGTTCTTCAGGGTCAACACAGAAATCGTTGGTGAAAGAGAAGTAGCGTGCCCAACTGCCGCCGTTGGCAATCTGCATTGAGCCTGCCCAGGCAGACTCTGTCTGCGTGGATGGGCTGCCACCGCCGCCGGTCTGGTTTCCAGACTTTCCAGACTTTCCAGACTTTCCAGACTTTCCAGACTTTCCAGAATGCCCGGATTTTCCAGACTTTCCAGATTGATCAGTTTTGCCGCCCTTTGCAGAAGCCTTGGACTTGCTCTTGCTGCTGGAATTCGACGTAACCGCGTTATAGGTCTTGCCTTTGCCAGTGCTTGCGGAAGAGTCGCTCGACTTGCTGGCTGATGAAGACTTCCCAGCTTTGCCCGATTTCCCACTCTTGCCGGACTTGTCGGATTTTCCATCGTCGCCGCTGTCATTGTCGCCAGAGCCACCAGAACCACCAGAACCACCAGAACCACCAGCGACAGTACGAGTCACGACAGCGTGGGCAGCCACGAAAATCTCGGCATTGCAGAACGTGTCCGCATTGACGGCAAGTTGAGAAATCGGAATTGTGAAGCTGTACTGCGCGGCACTATTGATGCTGGCCTGATACGGAAACAGCCCGATTTGGGGATTGCCACCGGAATTGGTCGGGAGACCTGTAAGCGTATCACCTATCCAAGCGTGAGCCTCGGTCAGCTTCCAGTCGCCGATGAGCAGGTAGTCGAGGTTCACGTCACTGGCATTCACGGTCACGCAGACGCTACCAACAGCGGTTGTCTGACCCGCGTACAGTACGTCGCAATGCTGATTGGTGGGCTGTGTTGTCTGTGCCTGCGTGGCGTTGATTGCGAACAGATTGAGGAAAATGGCTATGACGGTCAAAAGCATATTGGGTTTCATGTTTCCACCTCGGGGCCAGAAGATCAGAGTACTTGGACTTTCGTAGTTTTATTGCCAGCGCTGTTGCGGTCGATATTCAGGAACAGCTTTTAGATCTACGATTCTAACGCTCTTCGAAAAAACTTGATGTACTTACCAAGGGTTAAAACCGGGCAAATTTTCTTGCAGAGTCTAAACAAATTATCCAAAAACCGCTTTGGCGGAATATAAAAAACCCGGAGAATGCCTTTAGCAGTCTCCGGGCGCTTTTGCAGATATTCTTAAAGCTTGTCGGCATTCTGCGCCAGATAGGCCGCCACTCCAGCGGGTGAAGCGTCCATACCCTTGTCGCCCTTGTTCCAGCCAGCCGGGCAGACTTCGCCGTGTTCTTCATGGAACTGCAGCGCGTCTACGAGACGGATCAGTTCGTCGATGTTGCGACCCAGCGGCAGATCGTTGACGATCTGCGAGCGCACCATGCCGGCGGTGTCGATCAGGAAGGCGCCGCGGAAGGCCATGCCACCTGCAGATTCCACATCGTAGGCGCGGCAGATATCGTGGTTCATATCGGCAGCCAGGGTGTAACCCAACTGGCCGATACCGCCAGCATTGACAGGGGTATTGCGCCAGGCGTTGTGGGTGAAATGGGAGTCAATCGATACACCGATGACTTCGACATTGCGTGCTTTGAAGTCGGCGATACGGTGATCCAGTGCTATCAACTCTGAAGGGCAAACGAAGGTGAAATCCAGGGGGTAAAAGAATACCAGGCCGTATTTTCCCTTGATAGCCGAGGACAGAGTATAGCTGTCGACAATTTCGCCACTGGCCAGTACTGCGGGGACTGTGAAGTCGGGTGCTTGCTTGCCTACCAATACGCTCATAAACCCATCCTTTTCTTTGTTGGTGATAAAAAAAGGGGTTACAGTCTCCTATAACCCCTTGATTTGTATGGTAGCTATGCGTGGATTTGAACCACGGACATCAGCATTATGAATGCTGCGCTCTAACCAGCTGAGCTACATAGCCATGAAACTTGTGTGTCAAACTTCAAACCACACGAGGAGTGACTTCCTGCCCCACCCCGTTTGAAGGCTGCGAATTTTGGCCACTTCGCGAAATTTTGTCAAGTTAGACATTGAATCGGAAGTGCACAACGTCGCCATCTTTGACGATGTACTCCTTGCCTTCCAGGCGCCACTTGCCGGCATCCTTGGCACCTTGCTCGCCCTTGAACTGAATGAAGTCTTCGTAGGCAGTCACCTCGGCACGGATAAAGCCTTTCTCGAAGTCCGTGTGGATCACGCCAGCGGCCTGTGGCGCGGTGGCGCCAACCTTGATGGTCCAGGCCCGCACTTCCTTGACGCCCGCGGTAAAGTAGGTCTGCAGGCCCAGCAAGGCATAGCCGGCGCGAATTACGCGATCCAGGCCCGGCTCTTCCATGCCCAGATCCTGAAGGAACTCCATCTTCTCAGCATCGTCCAGCTCGGCGATCTCGGATTCCAGTTTGTTGCAGATGGGCACTACGGAGGCACCCTCTGATTTTGCTATCTCGATAACCTTGACCAGGTGCGGGTTGTTCTCGAAGCCACTCTCGTCGACATTGGCGATGTACATCGTGGGCTTCACCGTCAGCAGATGCATCCCATAGATATCCGCCAGCTCCTCCTCGTTGAGATTGAGAGTGCGGACAGGTTTTGCCTCGTTCAGATGCGCTTTGACACGCTCGAAGAGGGCTTGTTGCCGGGCCGCATCCTTGTCGCCGCTTCTGGCCACTTTGGTAATGCGGTGCAGAGACTTTTCCACCGTTTCCAGATCGGCCAGCGCAAGTTCTGTATTGATTACTTCGATGTCGGCCGCCGGGTCGATGCGATCAGCGACATGAATGATGTTGGTATCCTCGAAGCAGCGGACCACGTGGGCGATCGCATCAGTTTCGCGAATGTTGGCGAGGAACTGGTTGCCAAGTCCCTCACCCTTGGAAGCGCCTGCTACCAGACCGGCGATGTCCACGAACTCCATGGTGGTCGGCAGAATGCGCTGGGGTTTGACGATCTCTGCCAGTCTGTCCAGGCGCGGGTCGGGCATCGGCACCAGCCCGGAGTTTGGCTCAATGGTGCAGAACGGAAAATTTTCTGCGGCAATGCCTGCTTTGGTCAACGCATTGAACAGGGTGGATTTGCCCACATTGGGGAGACCTACTATGCCGCATTTAAAACCCATGCTGTTTATTCCTGGTTCTGCCGGTGCTATGACCGGGAGTGAGTCTGATGTAGAGCTGTCTGATTTTTGTCGATCAAGCGGGCTTGGTATGCAACTCGTGCATGGCCGTCTGCCAATTACCTTTGACTGCGTGCGGCAGTGTGCGGATGGCAAGATCAATATCGCCCAATATGATTTCCGCTTCCCGTTTGGGAGGATCGCTGAGGACGTAGTTGGCTACCTGCGCCTTGTTGCCGGGGTGCCCCACGCCAATTCGCAGTCTGTAGAAGTCGCGGCGTTCGCCCAATGCGCTGATGATGTCGCGCATCCCGTTGTGTCCTCCGTGTCCGCCACCGAGTTTGTAACGGGTGACACCGACCTCGAAGTCGATCTCATCATAAGCCACCAGCATATTTTCGGGAGCAATATCGAAGTAGCTGCAGAAGGCGGCGACCGACTGTCCGCTGCGATTCATAAACGTGGTGGGGAAGAGCAGACGTACATCCTGTCCAGCGATTGTTATTCGTCCGGCATCGCCGAAAAATTTGCTCTCGCTGCGTAATTCTGTGTGCCCGTCACTGGCGAGGCGCGTTACTAACCACGCGCCGGCATTGTGCCGGTTGTAACGATATTGCGGGCCTGGATTTCCCAGGCCCACAATCAGCTTTAACGCATTGCTTTGCATAGACTATGGTCCGCAGCGTTGCAGAACTATCGTGCCGGATCAGGCCTTGGCTTCAGCTTCGCCAGGAGCGCCACGCGGAGCCAGGACGCTGACCACTGCGTTGTCGGCATCGTGACCATG
>CAIRBI010000050.1 GCA_903876785.1 uncultured Gammaproteobacteria bacterium | reverse complement strand
GCGCAACCGGCAAGGCATGCACCTGTGGATATTCCACGCCCGCTGTGAAGAACATGGCCGCGAGCGGAACTGGTTTCTGCACGGCATCTTTGATTAGCAACGATGACTAGCAGAAATCCCGCGACTTCAGCTCCAGCGCTGACAGCCAGGAACTGAGATCAACCAGCTCACCCGCCAGCACATGAATCACCCCCTCGCTCATCTGCACCCTGCCACTGACTCCCAGCAGCAACGCCTCGCGCACCGTCAGACGATGCCGCTCCGACACAGTTGACCACACAACCACATTGACAAAGCCACTCTCGTCTTCCAGCGTCATGAAAGTGACCCCGGAAGCCGTCTGCGGGCGCTGCCGCGAGGTGACGATGCCTGCCACCTTCACCAGTGCGCCATCCGCCAGTTGCGGCAGTTGCGCGGCCGTCACGACCCGATAGCGCTGCAGGTGCGAACGCAACAGCGCGAGTGGATGACGCCGCAGCGTCAGCCCGGTGCTGACGTAATCGGCGATGATGTCCTGCGCCTCGGTGGGTCTGGGCAGCATGATCTCTACAAACGCCTGCTTATCAGCCCCTGCCTGCGGCCAGTCGTCGGGCCCCTGACCCGCCACGTCTGGCACCGCAAAAAGCGGCAGGCTTTTCTCATAACCGGCGACCTCCCAAAAGGCGCGGTGCCGGTCACTCGCCAGCCCCTGCAAAGCATCGGCGGCGGCGAGCGCCTCGCGATCCTTGCTGTTAAGCGCACAGCGTTCGATCAGCTCCGCAACCGTGCGGAATACTCCCTGGCGCCGCGCCACACACACACGCTGAGCGCCATCCAGCGACAACCCTTTCACCAGCCGCAGGCCCAGTCGCAACTCTTGTTGTCGCTCTTGTCGCAGGCCAGACTCACAGGACGTATCGGGAGCAGACTCCAGCGTGCAATCCACCGCACTGTGGTTGACCGTCACCGGCAACACCGTAATGCCGTGCCGCTGCGCATCCTGCACCAGCTGTGAAGGCGCATAGAAGCCCATCGGGTGACTGTTCAGGAGCGCGCAGGTAAAGGCCGCGGGGTGGTGATACTTGAGCCATGACGAGACATAGGCCAGCAGCGCGAAACTGGCCGAATGGGATTCGGGAAATCCGTACTCGCCAAACCCTTTGATCTGACTGTAGATCTGCAGCGCAAAGCCTTCGCTGTAGCCACGCCCGGTCATGCCTTGTATCAGCTTGTCGCGGAAGGGCTCAAGCCCCCCTTTCTTCTTCCAGGCCGCCATCGCCCGCCGCAGCTGATCCGCCTCACCACCACTGAAACCCGCAGCGACGATGGCGATCTTCATCACCTGCTCCTGAAAGATGGGAATACCTAGCGTGCGCTCCAGCACCTGCCGGACGGCGTCACTCGGATAGGACACCGGCTCACGCCCGGCGCGCCGCGCCAGGTAAGGATGCACCATGTTGCCCTGGATCGGTCCGGGCCGCACGATGGCAACCTGAATCACCAGATCGTAGTAATTACGCGGTTGCAGGCGTGGCAGCATGCTCATCTGCGCACGCGATTCGATCTGGAAAACACCCACGGTGTCTGCCGCACAGATCATCTCGTAGACCGCCGCATCGTCGGCAGGGATGTCGCGCATCTCCAGTGTCTGCCCCGTGGTGTCCTGCACCAGCTGCAGCGCCTTGCGGATTGCGGTGAGCATGCCCAGCGCCAGCACGTCCACCTTCAACAGGCCCAGCGCCTCCAGATCCCCTTTCTCCCACTGGATGACAGTACGCTGCGCCATGGCCGCGTTCTCCACCGGCACCAGCTCCGAGAGCGGACCCTGACTGATCACGAAGCCGCCCACGTGCTGAGAGAGATGGCGCGGGAAGCCGATCAGGCTCTGCACCAGCGTCACCAGCAGTTGCAGCAAAGCTGGTGTGATGCCCAGTTCATCGGGATCCAGGGAGACCTCAATCCGCTCGGCATACCAGTCCACCGACTTGCTCAGCCGCTCGGCAACCGCCTCATCGATACCCAGCGCCCGCGCCACATCGCGAATCGCCGAGCGCGGTCGATAGCAGATCACCGTCGCCGCCAGAGCTGCCCGCTCACGCCCGTACTTGGCGTAGATGTACTGGATCACCTCCTCGCGCCGCTCGTGCTCGAAGTCGACATCGATGTCCGGCGGCTCATCACGCTCTTTGGACAGGAAGCGCTCGAACAGCAGCTGCATGCGCGCAGGGTCCACGGACGTGATGCCGAGGCAGTAGCAAATCACCGAGTTCGCCGCCGAGCCGCGCCCCTGACAGAGGATATTGCGGCTGCG
>CAIRBI010000049.1 GCA_903876785.1 uncultured Gammaproteobacteria bacterium | reverse complement strand
GCCCTGCTCGTCCACTCCACGCACCTTGTAGCAGCCGTCATCGACGCGTATGCGATAAACGGTCCAGCCCTGTGCCTCCAGCTTCTGCTTGAGCTGCTCGCGCGGCTGCCAGCTGGCGATGGGGTCCGTGCAATCGTCATCGGCACGCACCAGTGCGGCGCTCATTGTGAGACCGAGCGAAGCAGCGAGCACAGTGGCCAGCCTCGTGATGGAGAGCAGCGCTATTTTCATGAAGGGTATCCTCTCATCCTGTGACACCGTAATGCTTTGATCTTAATCTAATATGAAGCGATGAAGGAAGTTGTTCGCCAGCACACTATCTAAACAATTCAGATCATACCGTTAGTGAAAGGAATGCGCATGCTGACCCCTCTGTCCACTGCCGCGACTACTTAGGGCGGCATTAATTAGGGCGGAGCGTCGGCAAAGCGCTGCCAAGCGGTCATTGCTAACGCTCGCCACCCGTGTTTGCCAACACTGGACAACTCAAAGATTCGGCCAATGCGTCGGTACAATAAAGAACCGCTCGGTTTCTTTCCAGCGGTTCGTAACTGGATCGATACTGACATGAGCGAACAAACGCGGCGTGCCAGTCGCTTCGATGGCGTCGAGCGCCGTCGCTGTCGCCAGTGCGTCCGGCGCTTCAGTCTGCACCCAAGGCCCGAGCCAGTGCGGTTTTTGCAGATGTACCCAATCGTGGGTGTCCCCGCGCCTTGCCTGGTCCAGATAGAACCAGTGTCCGCGTTCGTGATTGGCAGGCACCTGCGGTGGAGCGCTCAGCGGTCGGATGTTTTGCTCCTCGTCGAGTGCGCCCGGTAGCGGATAAAACAGATAGCCCGGCATGAAGATGCGCGTTGCGACGGGCTGCGCGATGCCCAGCACCTGCAGTGCCGCAGCTGTTTCGACGAGCAGTGTGCGCTGACTCTGCTGCTCCAGCAGACTGCGCGTCTTCAGATCCAGCCGGTCGATGGCATTGGGGCCATGCCAGAAGGTGGCTCCGGACCCCTGCTTGTACACACCCAGATAGAATTTTACCGCGACTTCGTGATGTTCGATCTGGCGTGTGCGCGGGTTGCGCACCACAAAGTCCAGTTCTCCCAGTGTGCGTTCTGCGCCGCGAATCTGCAGATTTCTGGCCAGCACCTCGAATCCGAGCAGGTTGGTCAGCAGGCATTCGTAGAGTTCCTCGAAGTAGAGGCCGAGGCGCGGCTTCGCAATGGCGGTCAGGATCGCAGGGCCGATTTCCGGATGGGCGTCCCATTGGAGCAAGGTCGCGAAGACATCGTTTGCAAGGTGATTGGACGGGTAGAACGAGAGGCCGGAATCCAGCAGTTGCGGCGCGTGGCACATCCACGCGAGGTGGCGCACGGCGGGTACGCGGAATTGCGTGAGGTCGATAGCAGAGAGCGATGTTGCCGGGTGCGTCTCTGATACTCCTGTGAAGGCCGGTTCTGTGGACACTGATCCTGTGGGCGTCGGTCCTGTGGACATTAGTCTTTCAACGAGATATGCAGCTCTCTCTCCAGCACGCGATCGACATTTTTCAAACCGCCCAGCCAGGTATTCGGAATCTGCTTTCCCATCCGCTGACGCCCTGCAGCAAAATCGGAGCTCCAGGCTGGGACAACGGGATTGCCGAGGGTTGTGCCGCCAGATCAGAATTAATGATCCGGCGGCAAACCTGTTTTACGGCTGGAACATGTACGAGAACTTAACGAATATCTGATCGCCATCGCGCTTGAGATCGTTGGTCACGACCACTTCACGCTCGTCTTCCACTTCGATGATGTCGAAATTGCTCTGGTTCGTGTTGTACCCGACATACAGTGCTGACCAGGGGTTGATTACGTAACGCAGCAGGATGTCGAAATTCAGGTTTTCGTCGTCCACCAGACGGGTGTTGGGGCCGGCATCAGTCTTCTCATACTGCGTAATGAAGCGCAATGACATCTCCCGCGTGAACTGGTAGTTCCAGCTGCTGCGGAAGATCTCGTTGCTGAAGACTTTCCCGCGACTGCTGTCAAGCTCGGTGGTGACGAAGGAATTGTCTACGCGCAGTCTCTCGATCGGGCGCCACAGCAGGCTCACGTCGAAGCGCTGGGAGTCTGCTATGAAAGGCAGGGTGCCGCGTTTGGGCACCAGATTGAGTGCGGTACCTGTGCGGAAGGACAAGTCAAAGGTCAGGCTCGACAATGTGGTGTTGCGGTAGCGTGCGTTGACGTTGTCGTAGCTGTAGCCCACTGGGCGCGCCAGCCCTGGGAAGTCGATGGGGCGCAGCACTTCGGTGATGTCCTGCACGCCCAGCGTGATACGGCTGGTGGCATAAGCCCAGTTGATGCTCGGAGAGACTTCGGAGTAAACCTTGGTGCCATTCTTGTCGTCCTGGTAGACGATCATCGTGCTAGGTGCCCAGTTGTTCAGGTTGGAGTTCTCCGGGTAGATCTGGTAATCGGAGCGCCAGTGAATGCCGGAGATATCGGATTTGAAGAAACGGTTCTGGAAACCCAGCTGGGCACGGAAATCTGCATCGGTATCGACGATGTGGAAGTGGGTATTGAAACCGCGGCCAACGCGGTCGATGCGCACGTTGCGCTGCATGCCGCTCAGCTCTGCGCCACCGAAAGTCGCCTCGGTGTTCGAGTCGATGAACTCCAGGTTGGTCACCCAGTTTTCGTTGAAACGGAACTTGCCGTCTACGCTCAGCACGCGGTTGTAGCCATCGCCCAGCTCACGATCGGTGAACAGCATGCCGATGCGGTCCTGGCCCTGCAGGTCGCGGTAGGCGCGGAAGACGCCAATATTGGCCTTCTCGCCCTTCAGCGGATCAGTGTCGGCACGGTTGAGGCCGGGAGCCTCGTCGTTCATCAGAATGGTGCCGAAGCCCCACTGACCGGCGCGACCAGTCAGGCGCATGCCGCCTTCGGGATCGACGATACGGCGGGTGAACAGAAGGATGGAGTCGGTGGCGAAGAAGTCCGCGTTTTCGACGAAGAACGGACGGCGTTCCGGGTACTGCACCTCGAAACGCTCGTTCACGGTCACTTGGGGCTCGTCGGATTCCACCTGCGAGAAGTCCGGGTTTAAAGTCAGATCCAGCACCCAGGCATCATTGAAGACGAACTTGGCATCGACACCCAGATCGTATTCCTTGTCACTCTCCATGAGCGGACCGCCGAGGGCGCGGGGATTGATCGCCTCGACATCCCGGGCAAATACAAAGGGGATAATCTGGGTGTTGCTGCCGGGAGAGACATTGCGGATGCCGGTCAGCAGGGCGGTCTGGTTGAGGCGGCCATCCACGGCGTTGGAATATGGCGGCCAGAAGCTTTCCTCGCTCAGGCGGGGAATCTGGCGGCTGGCCTGGACGCGCCAGACTTGATCCTGCGCGTCGGGAAAGCGCAAACCACGCAGGGGGACAGAGATGCGTACGATATAACCCTGGTCATTGACCTCGCCTTCGCTGTCCCACACCGCTTCCCAGGTGGTGTCGAAGCCGGCACGGTTGGAGAAGCCTTCTGTCCAGCGTGCATCCCACTGCACGCCCAAAGGCGTCACGCGGAAGGTGTAGGCGGTGCGCTGGTCGTTGAAGGTGTCGATGGTCAGTTCAACGGTGTCATCGCCGCTGATGTTCTCGCGCGATGCCAGGTTGGCGCGGATCTGGGATGGGTCGCTGTCGAAGGCAAGGAAGACGGCATACAGAGAACGCTCATCGTAGCCAATGTACACCTCGGTACGTTGGGAAGCTGGAGCGCCATCGGTGGGCTCGCGCTGGATGAAGTTATCCATTCTGGACATTTGCCGGGCCAGTGCGGTCGCTGGCGTCATTCCTGCGAAATCGCTGAGTTCTGGCGCTTGACTGATCTGAGGGATGGAAATAGTCGGGGCAGCGTCTGCCGCGAATGCAGCTGCGGGCACAGCCAAGGCAAGCACGCTCAGGAGCAGACCTGGCATGAATCGGATAAAGCGCATCTTAACTCTCCGCCGGATTTGATTATTGTAATGTCAGGGGAGCCGGTTACCCCTATGGGACTGCGGCGGAAGGTAGCACGAAACAGGCCCTCAATCAGTTATTTTTTGTCACGGTAATATTTGGGGTCAGAGTAAAAATACAGTATTGCTATTGCTTCCCGGGCCCGCGCTTCCTTGGGCTGAAGCTTTCCCCTGTCAGCGCCTGCATTTCCTTCTTGAATTTGTCCGAGCCCAAAAAACCGGCGTGTGTGCCTCTGCGAATGTCGTGCAACAACTGACCTTCAACCTGTGATTGAAAGAGTTCCTGATAGTTGGACAGACGTTCCCCTTGGCTTGCTCCAAGTTGTAAATACAGATCATGCGGTGTGAGAAGTTTGGATTGAACTCCAAGCCCGTTTGAGTGGTAGCTCGACCATCTATACGCTTCAGGACTTCTAACCATTCCCGCTCTCACCGGGTTGAGTTCAATATAGCGCTGGCAGTTAAGCAGGTAAGACGAGGCATCAATGATGCTGGAGCGATAGCGCCCTTCCCAAAGCGTGCCTGAGCGGCTGTGTTTGTAGTTGAAGTAGCGCACGTAGCACCGGCCGAGGTGCTGCATCATTCTTGCCATCGCTCTTCCTTCCAATGGCGTAGCCAGCAGGTGCACATGATTGGTCATGAACACCCAGGCATGGATGAGCACGCCGTAACGCTTCGAGCCTTCATACAACCAATTGGCGTACGCTGCGAAATCTCCGTCGGAGACAAAACACGGTTGTCGGTTGTTGCCGCGTTGAATGATGTGTTGAGGAATGCCTGGCAGGCAATGTCTTGATCGTCTTGGCATGTTGTTCATCCTTGAACTTTATAGGCAAATCTGATTTCCGCTGTTGTCCAGTCTAGGTCAGTTTCTGAAAAAGGTAAAAAGTACTGTATTTTTACTCTGACCCCATTTTTCCATTTTTCCAGCAAACAAAAAGGCCGAAGCGTTTCCACTTCGGCCTGTTGGGTCGAGCATACAATCAGCCAGCGTCAGTTGCCGACTTTATCCCATTGCGGAGCGGGCTCCGGAGTGGCCGACAGCGGGCGGAACGCTTCGCTGTAGAGGAAGAAGTCGGTGAGCACAGCGCGCAGGTGGATGGAAGCGTTGAGGTTATCAATCACTTCCGAACCAATCTTCTTCTGTGCCAGTACGAACCCGACTGCGGCGCTCGCTTTCTTGAGATCATCGAGGATGACCTGCTCGAAATCGTTCTGCGTGTTCGCAAGTGCCTGACAGACATTCTTCATGGCCTGCAACATTTTTTCGAGCGTCGGACGCGGATGCGGACCCATACCAGACTCATCCTGAGGCGGACGGCCCTGCGCTGCATAGGCGAGCAGGAACTCGTAACCGGACTCTACTACTTCAATTTCTTCTTCCAGATTAATCACGGTAATGCTTACTCCGGCTTCCACTTGTTGCTGTCGTGGTTTGCTTTCATTTCTGCTTCGGAGATCCAGCCAGTCACCATGGAGCGGGTATAGAAGCGCTTCTCGGGACGGACGGCGAAATAGATGTGAATAGCGGTAAAGGCGACCAGGCCCAGTGTTGCGGTGCCGTGCAGCAGGAAGAATATTCCCAGTGTCGCTTCATCGGAGACGCTTGGACGTTCCCACCATGGTGTGTTTATTTGCAGGAACAGGATCACGCCTGTGGCGATAACAGCGAGGACCAGGAAGGTCATGGCCCAGTGCATACCCTTCTGCTCGAAGGAGTATTTGCCGGGTTTGATGTTTTCATCGAAGGGCTCTTTGAAATCGCTTGGCCCAAGGATCATGGACTTGAAGTCCTGCCAGAACATGGCGCGGATGATGTGGAATACACAGACGAAGGTCAGCACCAGGCCGGCAATCCAGTGGATGTTCAACCAAGAGATGCGCAAGCCGAGGATTGGCGATATTCCAGTGGCGATCAACACCAGCACGCTGCCGGCCATGGTCCAATGGAAAGCTCTGTCGATGGCATCGTGACGCGTGATGCGCTTGCCCTCAGCGGAAGGCAGCGCCTTCTTCTTGGCAAGAGCTGCCATGAATATCGCATGTGCGGCCAGCAGAATAAGCGACACAACGGCCACTACCCACAGCAGATCCCAGGACACGCCCAGAATAACTTCCTCGCCCCACACGTCGTATCTATAACGAATAATTTCCACAATCCTTACCCTCTGTGTTTATCTATTGTTATTTTACAAACCGAAGCCTGCTGCTCAACTCGATCTGCACGCTGTACAGTGCAGTCGAATGTGCAACAGGCTTCTGTTTGTTATGCCTGCCTGCGAATGGCGTTTTTACAAGATTTTCCACGAGGAAATCTTGAGTTTGTTGTAATTCGTTGCTGCCGTTTCCGGGGCTGCAGCCAATTCGGTCTGCGGAATCGCCCTGTACAGGTGAACAAGGTTAATCCACATGGGGTGTTTTATCAAGCTAAAAACCGGGCACGGATTGTCTTGTAATTCCGGCATTTGGTGGCTTTTGAGGCATTCGCGGAAGTGCCGGAACGGGGTTCGAAATGACCTCTGGAGACGCAGGTTTACGGGCTTGACTTCTCAGATCGCGGTGGTATCGTGTCCGCCTCCCGTTGGATTACAGTCCCGGCTTTCGCGTGCCCACTACATTTATGGTGAGCGTTAATAACAGCGCGACAAGCATTCCGTCGCACGGTTTCAGAGGATTGGGGTAACGGGCTGGATAGTTCGCCATTAGCCGCGTCAGATCACATTTTACTTATCAGCAGTAGCCGCCCACGAAGCTTATGGCAACTCGTGACGGCCTTGCTGACTGTGATGGAAGCGTTATCGAGGCGGCAAGCACACGAAACTCGAACAGATGAGACCTGACATTTTATGAACAGCAAAGCCCACCTCCCCCTGAAATTCGGCTACCCAGAAAAAAGTGGTCTCTATGACCCGGGTAATGAGAAGGACTCCTGTGGCGTGGGCTTCGTGGCCGACATCAAGGGGCGCCCCAGTCATCAGATCATGCTGGATGCGTATCATCTGAATTCGCGCATGGATCACCGTGGTGGTTGTGGTTTCGAAGCCAATACGGGTGACGGCGCCGGTATCCTCATGGCGTTGCCACACGCATTCTTTGCTCAGATTGCCAAGCAGGATCTCGGCATCACTCTGCCGGAGCCCGGCAAGTACGCAGTGGGTAATATTTTCCTTCCGCAGATCGCTGCCGAACGTGCTAAGTGCGTGAGCGTCATCAACAGCTTTATTGCCGAAGAAGGACAAGCACTGCTCGGTTGGAGAGACGTGCCAGTTGATCCAGTTGGTGCTGATGTCGGCCCTGCCGCCAGAATCGCACAGCCACACATTGCACAGCTATTCGTGGCTGCCGCTGCTGATGCGAGCCGGGAAGATTTCGAACGTCGTCTATACGTGATCCGCAAGCGCTTTACCCACAAATTGCGCGGTGATTCCAGTCTGACCGAAGCCAAGATGCTGTATGCATGCAGCCTGTCCACCAAGGTCATTGTTTACAAGGGCATGTTGACACCGGGCCAGTTGTTCCCCTTTTACAAAGACCTGACCAACACCGAATGCGCGACGCACATGGCGATGGTGCATTCACGCTTCAGTACTAACACTTTCCCTTCGTGGGATCGTGCCCAGCCTAATCGCTTCATGAGCCACAACGGCGAGATCAATACTTTGCGCGGCAACGTCAACCAGATGGTGGCGCGTGAAGGCACGGTAAAGAGCGAACTGTTCGGCAAGAACATGCACGAGCTGTTCCCTGTCATCGAAGCCGACTGTTCCGACTCCGGGTCTTTTGACTCCGTGCTGGAGTTCATGCTGCTGTCCGGTCGTACGTTGCAGGAAGCCGTCATGATGATGATTCCGGAAGCCTGGCAATCTGACGTCAACATGCCGAACAGCAAGAAAGATTTCTACGAATATCACTCAGCTCTGATGGAGCCGTGGGATGGCCCGGCGTCTATCGTGTTCTCCGATGGTCACTACATTGGCGCCGTGCTCGATCGTAACGGTCTGCGTCCCAGCCGCTATTACGTCACGCACGATGACAGGGTAATCATGGCTTCGGAAGTGGGCGTGCTCAACGTCGATCCGGAGAACGTCAAGCTCAAGGGGCGTCTGCAACCGGGCCGTATGTTTCTGCTCGACTTTGAACAGGGTCGTCTGATCCCTGACGAAGAGCTGAAACAAGATATCGCCAGCCGTCGCCCCTATGGTCAGTGGCTCGCCAATCAAAAAGTGACACTGTCGCACATCTCCAGCGAGACTGCTGAACACTCACTCGATGCACAGGATGTGCTGCAGCGCATGCAGGCCTTCGGTTATACCACCGAGACCATGCAGTTCATGCTGTTGCCGATGGTGTCTGAGGGGCGTGACCCGCTCGGCTCCATGGGTAACGATTCAGCGCTGGCCTGTCTGTCCGACAAATCGCGCATGATCTATGACTACTTCAAGCAATTGTTTGCGCAGATCACCAACCCGCCGATCGACTCGATCCGCGAAGAAGTGGTGATGTCGCTGCAGTGTTTCATCGGGCCGGAAGGCAACCTGCTGGAGACTACCGAAGCACAGGCGCACCGACTCAGTTTGGAACTGCCGATTCTTTCCAACAAGGATCTGAGCAATCTGCGCGACATGAATTTCCGTGGCATGCGCTCGCGTGTCATCGACATTACCTATGACAAGAGTGAGGCCGATGGTTTCCTGAGGGCGCTGGATCGCATCTGTGCAGAAGCAGAGTCAGCGATTGCCGAAGGTTTTGCTTTCATTATTCTGTCTGACCGCAAGATTGGTGCGCAGCGCATTCCGTTGAGCGCCCTGGTAGCCTGTGGCGCCGTGCATCACCATCTGGTGGGCAGTCACAAGCGTAGCCTGATCGGTCTGATCGTAGAAACTGGTGAAGCCCGAGAAGTGCATCACCACTGTCTGCTGACCGGTTACGGTGCAGACGCGATCAACCCCTACCTGGCGTTTGAAGCACTCTGGCAGGCACGCAATGATGGCTTGCTCGGCACCTCCTTCGGCACCGAGGAAAGCTTGGTCTATGCCTACAATAAAGCGGTTGGCAAGGGTATGCTGAAAGTCATGGCCAAGATGGGCATCTCGACGCTGCAATCCTACAAGGGCGCGCAGATATTCGAAGCCGTTGGTCTGGCCAGCGAGATTATCAATCGTTGTTTCGTGGGTACCGCGAGCCGCGTGCAGGGCGTCAATTTCGCCACGCTGATCGAAGAGACCGAACGTCGTCACCGCGTGGGCTACCCCGAGTTGGACATCAATCGTCTGCCGGTGTTGACCAACCCCGGTGACTTCCACTGGCGTAGTGGTGGCGACGGCCACATGTGGGATCCGACCAGCATCGCCAACCTGCAGGTTGCTGCGCGCAATAACAGCACGGAAGCCTATGCGTCATTTGCGAAGTACACCAATGAGCAGACTACCCGCGCCTGCACGTTGCGCGGCCTGCTGAAATTCAAAATGGGGATCAATGCGCCAGTCTCCATCGACGAAGTCGAACCTGCCAGCGCAATCGTCAAACGTTTCGCCACCGGTGCGATGAGTCTTGGCTCCATCTCCAGTGAGACGCATGAGACGCTGGCCATCGCCATGAATCGTATGGGCGGCAAGTCCAACACCGGTGAGGGCGGCGAAGATCCGATTCGTTTCATCCCGATGGCGAACGGCGATTCCAAGCGCTCCGCGATCAAGCAGGTGGCATCGGGCCGTTTCGGCGTGACCATCTGGTATCTGACCAATGCCGACGAACTGCAGATCAAAATTGCCCAGGGCGCCAAGCCCGGCGAGGGCGGCGAGCTGCCCGGTGGCAAGGTCGATGAATACATTGCGAAGATCCGTCACTCCACGCCAGGTGTGGGGCTGATCAGCCCGCCGCCGCACCACGATATCTATTCTATCGAGGACATCGCGCAGCTGATTCACGACCTCAAGAATGCCAACCGTGAGGCCCGCATCAGTGTGAAGCTTGTGTCAGAAATCGGCGTGGGCACTGTCGCTGCCGGTGTGACCAAGGCGAAGACTGATCACCTCGTGATCGCAGGCCACGACGGCGGCACCGGTGCATCACCGCTGACTTCCATCAAGCACGCTGGTCTGCCATGGGAGCTCGGTCTTGCCGAAACCCATCAGACGCTGGTGATGAATAATCTGCGTTCACGCGTCGTGTTGCAGACTGACGGTCAGCTCAAGACTGGCCGCGACGTGGCGATTGCTGCGCTGCTGGGTGCCGAGGAATTCGGTTTCGCTACTGCACCGCTGGTAACGCTGGGCTGCATCATGATGCGCAAGTGTCACCTGAACACCTGCCCCGTCGGCATCGCGACCCAGGACCCGGAGCTGCGCAAGAAATTCAAAGGCAAGCCGGAGCACGTCGTGAACTATCTGTTCATGGTCGCGGAAGAAATGCGTCAGATCATGGCAGCACTGGGCGTGCGTAAAGTGACCGACATGATCGGTCGCGTCGACATGCTGGAAACCGACACTGCGATCACGCACTGGAAGGCCAAGGGCCTCGACCTGAGCGCCATGCTGGCTCCGGCCCGCATCATTTACGAAGGCACGCAGGTGTACCAAACCATTGCGCAGGATCACGGGCTCGACAAGGCGCTGGACAACCAGATCATCAAGATGGCCCGCAATGCGCTGGAGACTGGAGAAAAGGTCAACATAGAGCTGCCGGTGATCAACACCAACCGTGTGGTCGGTACCATGCTGTCGAACGAAGTGGCCAAGCGCTTCAAGGAAGAGATGCTTCCCGAGGACACCATCAACATCAAGCTCAAGGGTTCTGCTGGACAGAGTCTGGGCGCGTGGCTGGCCAAGGGCATCACGATCACCGTTGAGGGCGACGCCAACGACTACGTGGGTAAGGGCTTGTCCGGCGGCAAGATCGTGTTGTATCCCCCCAAGAACAGCACCTTCAAGGCTGAAGAGAACATCATCGCCGGTAACGTTAACCTGTATGGCGCTACCGCTGGCGAAGCCTATATCCGTGGCATCGTGGCTGAGCGTTTCGCAGTACGTAACAGCGGCGCGACGGCAGTCGTCGAGGGCATTGGCGATCACGGTTGCGAGTATATGACCGGTGGCCGCGTGGTGATCCTCGGCAAGACCGGCCGCAACTTCGGCGCCGGCATGAGCGGCGGTGTCGCTTATGTGTGGGATCGTGACGGTGATCTGCACAAACAGTGCAATGCCGAGACGTATGCACTGGAAGCCGTGAGTAACGTGACGGATATTGGAGAGCTGAAGACGCTCATCAGTCGTCACCTGGAGTACACCGGATCGACGGTTGCCAAGGCGATCCTGGGCAACTGGGAAGCGTCGCTGGCGCAGTTCCTCAAGGTCATGCCGACAGATTACAAACGCGTCCTCGCCGAGCGCGCGCTGAAAAAGGAAAAGCAGGCTCTCGCTGTCTGAGAGCCGTTTCGTTCGCGAGATGCTGATCTTGCGGGATTCTAGAAAAAATTTGATTAATTGGATTTAGAGATGGGCAAACCAACTGGCTTCAAAGAATTTCCACGCCGTGCAGAACCTTACCGTCCTGCCGGCGAGCGCTTGCTGGACTACAAAGAGATTTTCACGCCGCACGACGACAAACACCTGCAGACGCAGGGTGCCCGCTGCATGGATTGTGGCGTGCCGTTCTGTCAGTCCGATGCGGGCTGTCCGGTATACAACCTGATTCCGGAGTGGAATGATCTGGTTTATCGTGGCCGCTGGCGCGAGGCGCTGGATCGTCTGCACCAGACCAACAATTTCCCAGAGTTTACAGGTCGCGTGTGCCCGGCGCCGTGCGAGGGGTCATGTGTGCTCGGCATCAATGAGCCAGCCGTCACCATCAAGAACATCGAGAACGCCATCATCGACAAGGGCTTCGAGAATGGCTGGGTGGTTGCCAATCCACCCTTGTTCCGTACCGGCAGGAAGGTCGCTGTCGTGGGCTCCGGCCCCGCTGGACTGGCAGCCGCCGCGCAGTTGAATCAGGCGGGTCATGAGGTGACTGTGTACGAGCGTGCGGACCGCATTGGCGGCCTGCTCATGTACGGCATCCCCAACATGAAACTGGAAAAGGACGTGGTCGGTCGTCGCGTCAGACTGCTGGAGCAGGAAGGCGTGAAGTTCGTGGTCAACGCCGACGTTGGCGGCCAGGGCCCTGACGCGATTGCTGTGGACAAACTGCTGAGCGAAGTCGACGCACTTTGTCTGGCCACGGGTGCCACCGCTGCCCGCGATCTGAAGATTCCCAATCGCGAAGGCGACGGCGTTTATTTCGCGATGAAATTCCTGACCGCGAACACACAGAGCCTGCTGGATTCCAACCTGGCTGATGGCAACTACATCAGCGCCAAGGACAAGCACGTCATCGTCATCGGTGGCGGTGATACCGGGACCGACTGTATCGGCACGTCTCTGCGCCATGGATGCAAATCGCTGGTGAATTTCGAGATCATGCCGCGCCCGCCCGTCGAGCGTGCCGACGATAATCCCTGGCCGCTGTGGCCAAAGATCTACCGTGAGGATTACGGTCACTTGGAAGCGCAGCACAAGTACGGTACCGATCCGCGCACCTACTCGATTTCGGGCAAAGAGTTTGTCCGCGATCAGAATGGCAAGCTGCTGGGTATCAACACCGTGAACGTCGACAGCAAGTTCCAGGAGATCCCCGGCACGGTGAAATTCTGGGAGGCTGATCTGATTCTGTTGTCCATGGGCTTCCTTGGGCCAGAGGGTTACATTGCCCAGCCATTGGGTCTGGAGCTTGATCCTCGCTCCAACTACAAAGCGGCCTACAAGTCTTTTATCACCAGCAACCCGAAAGTGTTTGCGGCTGGTGACTGCCGCCGGGGTCAGTCGCTGGTGGTGCGTGCCATTGATGAAGGCCGTCTGGTGGCGGAGGAAATCAACAAGTTCCTGGCTCGCTAAAAGCGTGTGGGAGCGGGCCTTGCCCGTGATTGATGCCTGGCTGTAGCAGCCACGCGTCAGTCGCGTGCAGGGCAGTCGCGGGCAAGGCCCGCTCCCACAGAAGGAACTGCCAATGCAAGACAACGTTCTGGAACTGACCCGCGTCAGCAAGCGCTACGGCGCCTTCACGGCCGTAGACGACATCAGCTTTGCCATTCCACGCGGCACGATCTATGGTTTTCTCGGGCCCAACGGCGCCGGCAAGACCACCACGATCCGCATGATTCTGGACATCCTCAGGCCCGACTCGGGCAGTATCAACATCCTTGGCGAGACCTCTGCTCTCAATGTGCGGCAGCGCATCGGCTATCTGCCGGAAGAGAAAGGGCTCTACAAGAAAATGAAGGTGTGGGCCATCATCAGCTACTTCGCCACGCTCAAAGGCATGGACAAGCGTGTTGCCAAAGCCCGCGCCTTCGAATTGCTGGAGACTTACGGCCTGAAAGACTACGCGGAAGCCAGGGTCGAGTCCCTCTCCAAGGGCATGGGGCAGAAGGTGCAGGTGCTCTCTGCCGTGGCGCATCGTCCTGAGCTGGTCATTCTCGACGAACCCTTCTCAGGTCTCGATCCGGTCAATCAGGAAGTGCTCGAACAACTCATCAATGACATGGCGGCTGCCGGGCAGACTGTAATCTTCTCCACCCACATCATGCAGCATGCCGAGCGCCTGTGTGACCGCATGCTGCTCGTCGCCAAAGGGCGCAAGATTTTCGATGGCACCATCGCCGATGCCCGCGCGATTATTCCCCGGCGCGTCATTCTGGAATGCCAGGGCGATATTACGCCGATACTGCAGATGGATGGCATTCTGGGCGCGGTAGAGAAAAGCCTCGAACATAGCCACGCGGAGCCGCTCAGCGTCGGTACCCGGCACTGGGAGCTGCAGATTCAGGAACACGCCAATCCGCAACTGATTCTGCAGCGTTGTTTCGAAAGCGGTATTCCGCTCACGCGCTTCGATTATACGCAGCCCAGCCTGCACGATGTCTTCGTGCATCTGGTGGGCAGCGACGCTAAGGAGCACCACTTCCGATGAAGATGATCTGGCTCATCGCAGCGCGCGAATATGCGGAAAACGTCAAGACCAAGGGCTTCTGGATCGGCATTCTGCTGTTCCCAATGATCCTTGTCGCCGTGTTCTTTTTTCAGAGCATGCTTGCCGAATCTGCACCGACGCGACACTACATCCTCATCGATCAGTCCGGGCAATACGCTCCCGCAGTGGAAGCTGCCATCCGTCAGGAGCATCAGCGGCGCATCCTGCAGGAGTTCGTCGCCTACGTGATTGAGAATCGCAAGGCAGCCAATCCGGAGCAGACAGTTGCCAACGCTGATGCCCAGATCGATCAGCTGATTGACGACGTGGATGCCGGTGAGGTCGCCGCGCTGGATCAGTGGCTCGACAGCGGCGGGCTGAATTTTGCGCTGACATTGGCGACTCCGTATTTACGCGAGGATGCTCCCCCCTTCGTCGAACCGCGCGAACAGTTCATCCAGGCACCTCTGCCAGAAGGTGTGGATGCCAGCGCGTCGGCAGAGGCCATTATCGAGCAGATGCGGCCGTGGCTCAGCGGTGGGAGACAGTTGCGCGTCGACGCCTCCGATGGTTCTGATGAGGACGGTAGTGATCTGTTCGCACTGATTCTGATTCCCGCGCAAGTCAACAACAGCATTGTGCGGCCCTCGGCGACACCACTGGCCGCGAATCAAAGTGCAGCTGGGATTCAATACTGGGCGCGCAATCTCACCGATGTGCGTCTGCCCAATGCCATCGAGCGCAGCATCAACAGCACGATTCGCAACAATGAATTCGCGGCACGCGGTGTCGACGCCGATATCGTCAGAGAGGTGCAGCGCACGCGCCTGCCTGTCAGTCGTCTGGATCCATCTGCCGAGCAGGGCCAGGAGGCAGTGAGTGTGGCCGATCAGTTTCGGCAATGGGCGCCGGTTGGCTTTGTTTATCTGATTTTCGTATCGTTGATGCAGAGCGTGCAGTACCTGCTCAGCAACACCATCGAGGAAAAATCCAATCGCATCATCGAAGTGCTGCTAGCCTCCGTCACGCCGCTGGAGCTGATGATGGGCAAACTGCTGGGGATTGGGCTGAGCGGCATCACCACAATCATCGCCTGGCTGCTGTCGTTTCTGGCGTTCATCCTGTTCTATCCAGGCAATCAGGCCGAAGCGCTCGGGCAGTTCCTCGACGTGCTGCTGTCCTCCGATCTGATTCCGTATTTCGTGTTCTACTATTTGGCAGGCTACGCGCTGTATGCCGGCATCTTCCTGGCCATTGGCAGTTTGTGCAACACCCTCAAGGAAGCCCAGAGCCTGATGATGCCGATGATCATGATTCTGATGTTGCCACTGGCTACCATGACCTACATCGCCCAGGACCCGAATGGGCCTGTGGCGCGCATCATGTCGTGGATTCCGCTGTTCACGCCGTTCACGATGATGAACCGCGCGGCGGCCGAACCACCGCTGCTGGATGTGATCGGCACGACAGTCGTGTTGCTGCTGAGCATCGCACTGGTCTTGTGGTTGTCGGGCAAGATTTTCCGGCAGGGCGTGCTCCGAACCGGTCAGCCGCCGCGCCTTGTGGAAATTTTCCGCATGCTGCGGCAGCGCCATTGAGCTGAAGTATCGACTGGCCTGTCTTTCCAGTAATTGCATTGGCGAATCACCAGGCCTGTGGCATGCTCACGTCACTCAAACAAGGATTGCAGAACATGCAGACAGTACTCGAAAAGCGCACCTTCCTTGTCCTGCTGGCGACGATCACGCTGCTGTTTGCTTTTATCCTGCGTCCCTTCTGGAGTGCCATCTTCTGGGCCGTGGTGGTCAGCGTGTTGTTCGCTCCAGTGCATGCCCGGGTGCTGACCCGCATGGGCGAGCGCCGCACCAGCGCTGCGCTGCTGACACTGCTGATCGGCTCTGTCATTGTCATCATCCCGGTGCTGGCACTGCTTGGGGCATTTATCGCGGAAGGAGTGAGTTTCTACGCCCGTGTCGAATCCCGGGAGATAGACCCGGCACAGTTCATTGACCAGATTGTGGGCGCCATTCCTTTCCTGCCCGAACTTATGGAGCGCGGCGGCATCGACACAAACAGCATCCGAGACTACCTCGCCAGTTCTGCCGTGACCATTAGCGAATACATTGCCCAACAAGCGCTGAGTATCGGCCGCAACACTGTGAGCTTCACGGTGAAACTGGCTCTGATGCTCTATCTCACTTTCTTCCTGTTGCGCGACGGCGAGAAGCTCGTTGTCATGATGAATGACGCGGTGCCGTTGAACCAGAATCGCAAGCAGCTGCTGTTCAACAAATTTGTCGAAGTGACGCGGGCGACGGTCAAGGGCAACCTGCTGGTCGCGGTTGTGCAGGGCGCACTGGGCGGGCTGATCTTCTGGCTGCTGGACATTCCGGCGCCGGTGCTGTGGTCGGTGGTGATGGCCTTCCTGTCGTTGATTCCAGCAGTCGGCGCTGCGCTGGTCTGGGTGCCGGTCGCCATTTATCTTTACGCGACTGGCGCCTGGATGGAGGCCTCGGTCCTGGTGGCTTACGGCGCGGTGATCATCGGACTGGCCGACAACATCCTGCGCCCGATTCTGGTGGGGCGCGACACCAAATTGCCGGATTACATCGTGCTGTTTTCCACCATGGGGGGGCTGTCGTTGATGGGGATAAATGGTTTCGTGATCGGCCCGCTGATCGCGGCGGTGTTCCTGGCCTTCTGGAATATCTTCACCAACGACATCTCGCCGGACACGGACGCCTGACGCCATGCCCGCCGCTGACTGGCAGTTCCTGACGTCCTAACAAGCGGAGAAATAGTGCAGGTTCTATTGGGTGAGGCGTCACACTTTGCGCAGAGCGCGCTAACGCAGCCTTGAGCGTCGGCGCCTTGAACCATGGCGTGACGGCTGCTATTGTCGCGGCTGTCGTCAATTTCCCCCTTGAGAGGCATGTCTCCTTGTTCGGCATTCTCGGATATCTCTACCAGCAAAAGAAGGCCGCACGCTCCGGCGTGACACTGACCGGGATCGCCGACATCTCCTCTGCGTCTCATCTCATCATGGAAGAGAACGCGCGCATCCAAGGAGCTGTGGTGAGGCTGCCTGAGCCAGCCACCCCTCTGCACATCGGCGCGTTCAGCTATATACGCTCCGGCAGTCGGGTGCAATATCTGAAGAAAGTGGGGCGCTTCTGCTCCATCGGTCGCAACGTCGTGCTGGGGGAGACGCCGCGCAATCATCCGTTGTCCTGGGTGTCTACCAGTATGGCGGTCAGTCATCAGTACGTGGCAGAGCACACCCATGTCGTCATTGGTCACGATGTCTGGATTGCCCACGACGCGGTCATCATGGCGGGGGTCACCATCGGCACTGGCGCCGTCGTCGCACGCAATGCGATTGTGACGAAGGATGTGGAGCCCTATCAGATCGTCGGTGGCAATCCGGCGCGCCCGCTGCGCTATCGCTTCGATGAGGCGCAGCGTGAGGCGTTACTGAAGAGCGAGTGGTGGAACCTGGATTATGCGACGCTCAGGGGGCTGCCCTTTCACGACGTGGATGCGTTGGTGGCAGCGACGCAGGCTGACTTGAAAAAGGCGAGCTACCGCAGGATCGAGATCCGCAAGCGTCGGGTGACACTGCTCAGGTGACTTAACTGGCGGCCGGATCAGTCCGTTTGCCACATGACATAGCCGTCCTCTGCCTTTGCTCTGCGCAACATCTCCAGCAAGGGCAACGCGCGTGTCGACACCCCTACTCTGGGCTGTTTCTCCTCGTCGTCTTTCTCGTTCTCGGTGTCGTCACCGGGTGGTGCAGCAGCCTGCTGTAGCGCCGCCTCCAGCTTCTGCAGCGCCTCGTCCAACAGTTCACCGCTCACAGCACCCTCCGTGTTGCCGCTACCGCCCATCATTCGCAACAGCGGCAGGGCCACGTGCCCCATCATGATGAACTCACCTGCATGGTCACTCTTGAACTTGATGATCATTGCGAAGCCCTAGTAGAAATTTGGGGTCAGAGGGATAATTGGGGTCAGGGATAATTGG
>CAIRBI010000048.1 GCA_903876785.1 uncultured Gammaproteobacteria bacterium | reverse complement strand
GGCGCAGGCATACACCACACTGACCGCGCTGCGATCAAGATCCAGCAGCACCGCACGCAGTCGGGCAAACGCCGCCACAAAATCACCCGCCAGAGAGAAGGTCAGCCCGAGCAGTCGTGCCGGCACCCACTCGAGCAGATAGACGAGGCGCAGCACCATTTCGCTGTCTGCAGCCACAGCATGCGGAGAAACCCGGCTGCGATAGAGAAAACCCAGATGATAGAACAGAGCACCGACGGGGCCCAGCAGCAGGTACCAGAAGAGCACCGCAAACAACCTCTCGAAGAAGCTGGAAAGCAGGAATCGGCAGAACTCTTCGTGCAGCCTGCTACGATCTTCACATTTATCCAGAGAGACCTGATGCCAGCGCTGTTGCAGGAGCAGAAAGGCAGACTCGTAGTCGCCCCGGCGCCAGCTCTCGAGGTAGCGTGCGGTGACGCCGTTGACATTCACATGATCGAACAGCGCCAGCAGCACGGCGACATGAATCACCAATGTAATCAACCCAAGCGCCGCTCCGTCAATCAGCAAAAGCAGCAGCCCCAGCGTGAACGTGGGCAGGGCGAGGACCAGCAGGGGGTAGAGCCAGCGACTCTGCGCCAGATGTTCGGGCAAGCCACTCATGCGCTGTGCCAGCCAGCTCTGGAACTTCACAAACCATTGGTCATTGAGAACGTCGCGGTCACGGGTCCAGTAATGATTGATGATCAGGGCCAGCAATATGACTAGAAATTTCATGCAGTTAATCCTCCCTCAGGCACACCGGGAGCGGTAGCGCTGCCAATCGAAACAAGGGCCAGGATCAGTCTTGCGATCCGGTGCGATATCACTGTGACCGACGATGCGCGCGGGCGTGATCTGCGGATAAGCCCGCCGCAGCAACTCTGTCACCCGCACCAGCTGATCGTATTGGGCAGCGGTGAATGGCTCGAAGTCAGTGCCCTCCAATTCAATACCTATTGAGTACTCATTACAATTGTCGCGCCCACAAAAACAGGAAGCGCCCGCGTGCCACGCCCTCATGTTGAAAGGGACGTACTGAGTGACGCCACCATGGCGGTCAATCAGCAAATGTGCCGATACCCGCAGATGGGCGATTTCCGCGAAGTAGCTGTGCCCCCGGGGATTCAGCCGATTGCAGAACAAATCATCGACATACCGACCCCCATATTCACCCGGTGGCAGGCTTATGTTGTGAATCACCAGCAGATCAATCGGCACGCCTGCAGGCCGCTCACTGCAATTGGGCGAGGGGATCTGACGCGCGAAGCTAAGACAATGGTCGACGATCAAGGCGGTCTCCGATAACCAGGCAAGTGCGGGCTGATTCTATCCGGGCACTGCTTCGCAATCCATGACCGCGTGATATCCGGCCCGCGTTTACCTATCAATCACCCAGCCGATGGGACATAATTTCCAGCCATACAGCACAGCCAGACACAGGCCTCATGAGTCCAACAGAGCAACCTCACCCCACCAGACCCATCGGCCTCTCCATGCTGATCATCAGCTGCGTTCTGGGGCTCGGACTGTTGGCGCTGTTCTTCGACAATGTGCTGGAAAGGCGCGCGAATCCCAACCAGAATCCCGTCAGCACCACCGGCAGCGATGGCAGCGTCGAAGTCGAGTTGCGCAGAAACCAGCAGGGCCATTATGTCGCCGGCGGCTTGGTGAACGATGCCCGAGCAGTATTCCTGCTGGACACCGGGGCAACCGACGTCGTATTACCCGAGGAACTGGCCCTGACTGCAGGCCTTGAGCGCGGCGCTCCGACGCGGGCCAGCACAGCCAATGGGGATGTTGTGGTGTACTCGGCCACGATTGCCGAATTGCAGATTGGCGACATTCTGCTCACCGGCGTGCGGGCAAGTATCAATCCTGCCATGACAGGCAACACGGTACTCCTGGGCATGAGCGCACTGCGCCATGTTGAATTCACGCAGCGCGGCGATCAGCTGACACTGCGCTACATTCCCTGAGCAGCGTCACAAGGAAGCATGCCTTCATGAACAACACACCTCACCTCCCCGCGGACCTCTCCATGACAGTCGCCAATGCGCTGCGCGAAGACATAGGCAGCGGCGACATTACCGCCCAGCTCATCACCGAGACAGCCGTTGCTAAAGCTCAAATTCTAAGTCGCGAGCACGCTGTTTTGTGCGGGACGGCATGGGTGAATGAAGTCTTGCTCCAGGTAGACCCCGCACTGCAGATCGTCTGGCACGCGCAGGACGGTGACCGGGTCGTGCCGAATCAGCGGCTGGCGACATTGCACGGCAGTGCGAGGCACCTGCTGACCGCAGAGCGCTGCGCCCTGAATTTCCTGCAGACGCTCTCGGGGACTGCCACTGTCAGTCGCCATTACGCCAGTCTGGTCGCGCACACAAAAGTGCGCCTTCTGGATACCCGCAAGACTCTGCCGGGACTGCGCACCGCCCAGAAATATGCAGTAGCGATCGGCGGTTGCCACAACCACCGCATGGGGCTCTATGACGCCTTTCTCATCAAAGAAAACCACATCGATGCCTGCGGATCGATCACAACCGCCGTCGGACGCGCCCGAGAGCTGCATCCAGACAAACCCGTCGAAGTCGAAGTCGAGACGCTGATGCAGTTGCAGGAGGCGCTGACCACGGATGCTCAAACCATCATGCTAGACAACTTTGAATTGAATGCCATGCGCGAAGCGGTCATGATCGCAGGCGGTCGTGTCCGCCTGGAGGCCTCTGGCGGCATCAATCAGAACACGCTGGTGGCAATTGCGGAGACTGGAGTGGATTACATTTCGATCGGCGCGCTGACCAAGGATTGCAAGGCAATTGACCTGTCGATGCGGTTTGACTGAAAGCTCGGCAACGACGGCATACCCAAACGGCAACAGACCAGGAGACAGAATGAGAACCTCTGTTTACGGCACTGAAAAAAAAACCGCCCTCCTTTCCACCAGACTATCGCAGTGGTTTGCTCTCATACTGCTCTCCACTTTGAGCAGCCTGACTCTCGGTCACCCCGGCCAACTCGATGATAACGGCGGGCATTATGACGGCCAGTCCTACCACTGCCACATGCCAGGCTGCGAAGAACCAGACTCGTTCATGCGCACCGGACCCGACAGCTTTTTCTTCGACCCCGAGAGCCGCGACAAATTCTTTAACAGTGTGGACTGGGCCTACGACCTCGACTTCGATGGGGACTGCCAGGTGACCCGTCACGAAATTCTTGTGGTGACCAGTCGCAGCGAAGTGCGTTTCACGAACCCGCGCAATTGCGAAGTGCGAACCGGAGAATGGTTCGACGAGTACACTGGCGAAACCTTCACCGTCGCCGCGCAAATCGATCTGGATCACGTCATACCGCTGCGTTACGCCCATAATCAGGGCGGCGACGCCTGGCCCGCGGAAAAGAAGATTGCTTTTGCCAATGACCCCGCCAACCTCGTCCTTACAGAACGCGGTGAATTACGCAAAAAAGGTGATCGTGGCCCCAGTCGCTACCTGCCCAGAGAGGAATATCGCTGCGACTATGCACGTCAGTGGCTGGCTATTGCGGAGAAATACGACTTGCGGCTGGCGAGTCAGGACAACAATCGCATCACCCTTCTGCTGCGCGAATGTGGCGTTGATTGAGGGGGGAGGGGGAACGATGAGGCCGGGCTCCCGAGAACCCGGCCTCATCTGAATTACGGAGCTACTTCCAAGGGGATGTCATTCATCATGCCGTTGGCATACTGCAGACGGGTGTCCCCGGCCGGGAAACCAACCATCTCAAAAATATAAGCAAATGCGTCTTCGTATTCAGTTTCCAGCAAGGCACCGGGCTTGTCGGCAGGCATTGCACTCATAACCTGCTCGAACAGATAGGTCATGGGCTGGCCACGCCAGGTTTGCAGTACTGTCTTGTAGTAATCGGCGTTATGGCAGGTTGAACAGTTCTGGGTAAAGACGGCTTTGCCGATCTCAGCCTGCTCCTTTGTATACACCCCTGCGCCAAGGGAGGTCGGTGCAGCGCCGGCATCGGCACACACAGCACTGGCCAGCACTACTGTCATCATTGTCGCGATCGAGAGTCTTACATTTTTCATTTCCGATTACTCCGGCACATGCAGTGCAACTGATTCACTTTCTAACGGTTCCCATATTATCAGCTGTGGCTGAACGAAACCTGAACATCGCCAACACAACGCCCTGTCTGCCCCGAAAACCCCGGAACAACGGCCCTGTCCGCCATGCCACCCGTCTGCGTAAAGGCGCGCTAACATAAACCACCTATTGGCATTAATCAAGCCGCCGCGCCAGGGCAGCGGGGCTCCCTCAAATCGTCCGCAGCGCAAGCTGGCACAGAGGTCAGAGGTCTCAGCTCAGAGATCACCAGTCTTGTAGGGGGCACTGACACTGCCAAGCAAATGGCCAGCGCTGTCGAACACCAGAACGCTATTGCGATACCGCGAGGTCAATGCAAGATAGTAGTTATCCTCGACTTCGGATCCCGTGCGCTCCAGCAGCCTCTCCAACTCCCGTTTCATGTCAGCATTGGCCGCCATGATTTCCTCTATATCCAACGTAGACCTGACCACAGACGAAAAATTGTCAGACAACGGGCGATAAAGCCAGGGTTGTTCGTGCGGAGGGATGCGATCCTCGTTAACTGCACGGGCGAAGCGGTCATATTCCTCGCCTCCTTCCGGACGCGCGGCATAAACCAGTACGGGTTTATACTCGCCAAATACATCAAGCAACTCCAGATCCAGCCCCTGACTCGTGATGGCCAAGGCTGGCACTGTGTAAAAACTGCTGTCGAGGAACACGACTGCCACAGGCCGTTGTTCATAAACCGCCTTTACTCCCCATCCCAGAGCAGTCAGTTGAACAAGCACGACCAGACCAATATCGAGTACCAACTCACGAGGCGACTTTTCTTTTTTGACGAAGATAAAGGTCATCAGCGGACCAAGCACGAGGTCAACTGCGGCGACCAGCCGCAAGCCTTGCCAACCCCCGGATGCGGAAAAATATGGGCTGGGATACCAGGAATAAAGCAGGATTCCGACCAGTACCAGAAAAACAATGAGACTGGCGGCGAAGTGAACGCTGGTAGCCGCGCAGCGATTGGTCATGAGGGGATGATCCAGGGGAACGCTGAGGTGTTGGGAGTGCCCGGCCCGCTCAACACAGTCCGACATCGACACAGGTCCCGCCTTCGGTCCACTGCACTGGTGGCGTCAACGACGGTGTAAGGGTGTATGTGTGGTTATCCACGTCAGCAGTGCCGGTCGCGATGATGATGCCCTCATCAACCACCGCCGAGGCCAGCCAGCCACTGGCACCCAGGGCCGGGGGGATTCCGTTGGTGCCGGAATCAGCTCCCGCGAGTGCGGTGATCCGGCCACTCTGAATGGCGATACCCAACGCAGTCTTGAAAGGGGTAGTCGCCAGAATGACTTCACTAAAGCGCGATCGTTGCGTGTAGGTCTGGTAAGCAGGCATCGCAACGGAGGCCAGAATGCCAATTATCGCCACGACGATCATGAGTTCGATGAGGGTAAATCCTGAATGTCGGCGCGTGGCATACATATACGAAATCTCCTGACCTGGATAGCGAGGTTGGTGCTGCGTGTAAACTGAAAGACAGCGATTGCAGGACAGACGGCGACAGCAGGAAACTGAAAATCGGTCTGATGCAGCAAGTGCTGCATCAGACCACCTATGGCTATTAGCAGACGCCCGCAGCCAGACAGGTACCAGTAGTAGTCCACTGGATAGGAGCAGCAACGCCACCAGGAGTCAGGATGTAAGTGTATGCTGTGCCGCCGAAAGACGCTGCGAGACCAGTCGCAGTGATAACACCATCAGTCACGGCGACGGAAGATACGTCACCAGAAGCGCCAGCCGCTGCAGGAATACCGTTGGTACCGGCGTCGGCATCACCAAGAGCAGCAAGACGGCCGGTTTGCGCGGCTACTTCAAACGCACTCTTGTAAGGAGTAGTCGCCAGCACCACTTCAGAGAAGGCTGCACGCTGAGTGTAGGTCTGGTACGCAGGCAGCGCTACGGCGGCCAGGATGCCGATGATCGCAACGACGATCATCAATTCGATCAGGGTGAAGCCTTGCTGTTTCTGTGTTGTCATTTTCATTGGTGTTCTCCTAAGGTTTGCAAAAGGGTTGGGACCAGTTGGTCCGACACATTCCCGCCTTGTTCTGAAACGGTTACGGGATAATGAATCACATCCCGTGCCAACTTTTTGACGCTTGCTCCAAGCATGCACAACATATTGATAAATATATATTTAAAAATACTCAGAAATATTTCACAAAAAATAGACTGATAACCCTGTCACAAACCGACACAATCACAAACTGACATTTTTTGTCCTTTATTGTCGAAAAAAAGTCTGTAGCCGACCAATTTTTGCTGCACACTGGCCGTAGATCTCCTTCACGACACACGCCTAATCAATGCCAGCCCCTGTCTTATGCCGGACCCCAATTATAATCTATACTCCGATCATACCCGGGTCAGTACACGACCATTCACTGATAGACCCTACACAGGGTCCGGCAATACCAGCGACTTATGCCCATTACCATCAGTGGCCTTGCCAAGCGACTCGTGACCGACGGACTGTTGACTCAGTCACAGGCCGAGGAGGCATTGCGACTGGCCCGCAATGACAAAATTCCCTTCGTCACGCATCTGGTAAAAAACCACCTTGCCGACTCCGGGCGCATCGCAATGGCCGCATCCGAGGAGTTCGGCGCACCACTGCTGGATCTGTCAGCCTTCGATCTGCGGCAATGCCCCAGAGACCTGGTCGACCCAAAACTTCTGCGCAAGCACCGCGTGCTGCCACTGTTCCGCCGCGGCAATCGCCTATTCCTGGCAGCCTCTGATCCAACCAACAGCAACGCGTTTGACGAGCTGAAATTTCACACGGGCCTGAGCACAGACGTCATTATTGTCGACGAAAACAAGCTCTCGCCTGCCATCGATCTGGTAATCGAGCAAATGGAAGGGAGCGACGCCCTGCTAGGCTTGCTGGACGATGTGGAGTTGGAAAACCTCAATGTCGCCTTGGCGCATGCTGACGCGGACGCCCTGACAAATGATACCGTCGATGCTGCAGATGAAACGCCTATCGTGCGCTTCGTCAACAAGGTGCTGCTGGATGCTATTCGCACCGGCGCCTCGGACATCCATGTGGAACCCTATGAGAAGACTTACCGAATCCGCTTTCGCACCGATGGCATCCTCAAGGTGATCGCGCGGCCGCCGCTGAACATCGCCTCCCGCATCGCATCGCGCCTGAAAATCATGTCGCAGATGGATATCTCTGAGCGGCGTCTGCCCCAGGACGGCCG
Organism: uncultured Gammaproteobacteria bacterium; assembly: GCA_903876785.1. Taxonomy (GTDB): domain Bacteria; phylum Pseudomonadota; class Gammaproteobacteria; order Pseudomonadales; family Pseudohongiellaceae; genus UBA5078. Next base: position 5,126 of record CAIRBI010000048.1, on the reverse strand, counting down.
CATCAAGATAAAAATCTCCAGAACGCGGGCCATCGACTTCAGAGTCAATACTCTGCCCACCCTGTGGGGTGAGAAAGTGGTGCTACGGATTCTGGACCCGAGCAATGCCCAGTTGGGCATCAATGCACTGGGTTATGAAGATGACCAAAAAGAGCTCTATATGAATGCTCTGCAACAGAGTCAGGGCATGATACTGGTGACGGGACCGACCGGCAGCGGCAAGACAGTCTCTCTTTATACGGGGCTGAACATCCTCAATACCCCTGAGACCAATATATCGACTGCGGAAGATCCAGTGGAAATCAACCTGGAGGGCGTGAACCAGGTGCCGGTCAATGCCAGAATCGGCTTCACTTTCGCAACAGCACTGCGAGCATTTCTGCGCCAGGACCCCGACGTCATCATGGTCGGCGAAATTCGCGATCTGGAGACGGCCGAAATTGCCATCAAGGCGGCACAGACTGGTCACCTCGTGCTCTCAACCCTGCATACCAACAGCGCCCCGGAGACCCTGACGCGTCTGCGCAACATGGGCATTCCCGCGTTCAATCTGGCAACGTCGGTGACGCTGATCATCGCCCAGCGCCTTTGCCGTCGACTCTGCGTTCACTGCAAGACCCCCGTGAAGTTGCCGGACAACGTATTGCTGGAGGCCGGATTCACTGCGGAACAATTCCCAACGTTGAAGCTCTTCCACCCCGTTGGATGCGATGCCTGCAACGAAGGCTACAAGGGGCGCCTGGGAATCTATGAAGTGGTTCCCATCACGGACGGCATTTCGCGTATTATCATGCAGGACGGTAATTCCATAGAAATTGCCGACCAGGCCCGCAAGGAAGGATTCAACAGTCTGCGACAATCCGCCCTGTTGAAAGTGGCAAGCGGTGTTACCAGCCTGGAAGAAGCGAATCGGGTCATCTGAACCTACTGAACGAGATCGACAACGTATTTGTTTACGGGGTATACCATGGCAGCTCCAGCACAATCTCCCTCCAGCCAGACCATATACCTGTGGTTCGGCACGGACAAGAATGGCAAGAAAACGAAGGGCGAGATGCCAGGTGTCAGTCAGGCTCTGGTGAAAGCCCAACTGCGCAAGCAGGGGGTAATTGCTACCAAGATCAAGCGCAAGCCCAAGGATCTGTTCGGACCCAAGAAGCAGAAGATCAACCCCGGTGATATCGCCGTTTTCAGCCGCCAGTTGGCGACGATGATGAAGGCCGGTATCCCACTGGTACAGTCCTTCGAAATTGTCGGCGACAGTCTTGAGAATCCGTCCATGGCCGAACTGGTGCGCTCAGTGCGTGACGACGTAGCCGCTGGCAACAACTTTGCCGATTCCATCCGCAAGCACCCGCGTTATTTTGATGAACTGTTCTGTAACCTGGTGGAATCAGGTGAGCAGTCCGGAGCACTGGAGACCATGCTGGATCGGGTCGCCACCTATAAGGAAAAGACCGAGGCACTCAAATCCAAAATCAAGAAGGCCATGAACTACCCGATCGCGGTCGTGGTGGTCGCACTCATCGTCACCGGCATCCTGCTGGTAAAAGTAGTGCCGCAGTTCGCGGAGACCTTCTCCAGTTTCGGTGCCGATCTGCCGGCCTTCACGTTGTTTGTGCTGGGGCTTTCCGATCTGGCCATCGCCCACTGGTGGAAGGTCATCATCCTATTGGTCATCGCTGCCTATGCATTCAAGGAAGCGCGACTGCGCTCCAAGGGCTTTGCCAATGCTGTGGACAGGCTCGCGCTGAAACTACCTATCATCGGCCCTATCGTCGAAAAATCCTGCTACGCCCGCTTTACCCGCACGTTGTCGACGACGTTTGCAGCCGGTGTACCGCTGGTGGATGCCCTCGATTCGGTGGCCGGTGCGACAGGGAATATCGTTTATTCGACCGCCACCCGGAAGATCAAGGATGACGTCAGCTCGGGGCAGCAACTCAATTTCGCCATCCGCACTACCGGGCTGTTTCCCGTGATGATCACGCAGATGGTCGGTATCGGCGAGGAGTCTGGCGCACTGGATGCCATGCTCGACAAATGCGCGACCTACTATGAGGCGGAAGTCGACAACGCAGTCGATGGCCTCACCAGCCTCATGGAGCCGCTTATCATGTCTGTGCTGGGCACACTCATCGGCGGCCTCATGATCGCCATGTACCTGCCCATCTTCCAGCTGGGACAGGTCGTCTAATTATCTGCAAGTGAGACTTTCATGACAATGCTTGACCTGATTGCGAACAACTCGACCGTATTGATTGTACTCTCCATCGTCCTCGGACTTCTGGTGGGCAGTTTTCTGAATGTGGTGATCTACAGAGTCCCTGTGATGCTGCAGCGCGACTGGCGACAGCAGTGCTGCGAGTTCCTTGAACTGGACGAAAAAGAGTTCAGCAAGGACGACCCCACTGCCAAATACAAGACCTTCAATCTCGTGAAGCCGGATTCACACTGCCCGCAGTGCAATGCGCCTGTACGGGCTTGGCAGAACATTCCCATCCTCAGCTATGTATTGCTGCGAGGCAAATGCGCGGGTTGCCAGAAACCGATATCCATGCGCTATCCTATTATCGAACTGGTGACTGGCCTGCTCTCGGGAGTCGTGGCATGGCAGTTTGGTGCCACGTGGCTCGCGCTGGCCTTTCTGTTGCTGACCTGGAGCCTGATCTCGCTGACCATGATCGATTTCGATCATCAGTTGCTGCCCGACAATATCACGCTCCCCCTGCTCTGGCTCGGATTACTGGTCAATGCCCTGCTTCCGGGAACCACCGTAAGTGCCGCAGATTCCGTACTGGGAGCGATCATCGGTTACATGTCGCTGTGGTCTCTGTACTGGGTATTCAAAATGTTGACCGGCAAAGAAGGCATGGGTTACGGCGATTTCAAATTGCTCGCCGCGCTCGGGGCCTGGATGGGTTGGCAAAGTCTGTTGTTGATCGTTATTCTTTCATCACTGGTCGGAGCGATCGTGGGCATTGCATTACTGTTGTTCCGTGGGCGGGATCGCAACATCCCCATACCGTTCGGGCCGTATCTCGCTGGCGCCGGCTTCATCGCCATGTTGTGGGGTGATGCGCTAAACCGGCTCTATGTCTCCAGTATGTTGGGCTGACGGTGAGCAACAATGCCGGGCGACCATCACTCATCATTGGCCTCACCGGTGGTATAGGCAGCGGCAAGAGCACCGCTACGCAGATATTTCAGACGCTGGGTGTCGATGTTGTCGACGCCGATGTCATGGCGCGGGTTGTGGTGGAACCTGGCAAACCGGCCCTGCAAATCATCGCCGGGCATTTTGGCCCGCAGTTTCTGCACCCCGACGGCAGTCTCGACCGTGCCGCTGTCCGGCAACGGGTCTTCGCGGACCCCACAGAAAGGCAATGGCTGGAAACCTTGCTGCACCCTTTGATCCGTCAGGAAATTGCGCAACGCTTGCGAAAGTCTGCTTCGGTCTACGCCATCCTGTCGTCGCCCTTGTTATCGGAGACCGGTCAGGATGCACTGACGGATCGCGTGCTGCTGATCGATGCTCCCGAAACCCAGCAACTTGAACGAACCCGCCTGCGCGATGGCGCCTCGCCGGAAGACGTCGCCGCCATCATGGCGACGCAGTGGAGTCGCTCGCAGCGTCAGGCCAGAGCAGATGATGTCATTCTCAATGACGGCGACTTGAGCCAATTGGAGACCAGGGTGCGCGCCATGCATCAGGCCTACACTGCATTAAGCACAACACCAAGACAGACAGAGTGAAAACGACATGAATGAAAGAGTATTGAAGGTAAACTGCCCAACCTGCAAAGAGATTGTGATCTGGTCAGAGGACAGTCCTTATCGTCCCTTCTGCTCGCGTCGCTGCAAGCTGATCGACTTCGGAGAATGGGCCAGCGAAAGGAACACGATCCCCGGCGAGAACGTGCTCTCCCAAGAGGACGAGGACGAATAGCATTGCGTGACGCCGCTTATTGCGGCGTGAGACTCGGCATAGGCACCCAGTAAATCTTGCCAGAGGCAGCATTGAGAGCGGCCTCCATGAAGACCAGCAGCAACTTCCCATCCATGGACAGGCGAATTTTCTTCACCACTTCCCCGGCCGGAAAGCCCAGCGGATAACTTTTCAACAGCAGGTGCCTGGCGGCATCAAAGAAGTAGATTTTCTTGCCGTCAGTGGCAATCAGCACTGCCCCGTTACTATCGAAAGTCGCGCTTACCGGCGAGCCCTCCAGCAACCACTCACCGTCGGAATCATAGTATTCCCTGGGGTCCATATCGACGATACTGGTATGGGGCGTCGCCTCGTTGCCCTGCGGGCAGGCATAGGCGAGACGTTCGCCGTCCGGCGAAATGCTGAAGTCTGTACAGCCGCTGCCCACCGGGATGTCAGTGCCCGGGACAAAGGTCAGGCTCTGGGTCAGGGTGTCGAAATCGAAGGTTACCAGGTTGGACTCTGTGGTCAGAAACAGATGCTTCCTGAGCTGGTCGTATTCGATCCGCACTGGCGCCAATAGGGGAATAGCGGCGATCTCGGGCTCCCCTTCGTTGTTGAACAATCCCATCCACAGCCCCTCTTCCGCAGGGCTATCCTCCTCAAGCTCGAATACCGGATCGAACAGCAATGTGAAGACCTTGCCGTCCTCGCCGAGCGCCATGTCTCTGGGAATGAAATCGCGGCCGCCCTCACGCAGGCGATGAAAAGTGTATGCGCCAGACGGAATATCCAGTTGATACATGCGCTGGCTCGCGGGGTGCGTCGTCAGGTAGACCATCCCTGACTGCGCGTCGAGCAGCATCTGATCGGGAGTGGTGTTGAATTTGTAGGTGGCGCCGGTTTCGCCCGAAATTACATTCCGCTCTACCAGTGAATTCTTCGCCGTGTCGCCAATCAAGACCCAGCCATGGCATAGAGGAATGAAGTCCTGGGAGGGCTCCGTGATAAGGCTGCCGCCAAATTGCACCAATGTTGGCGCTGGAGCGACTGTGCCGGCAGGCACCTCGGTGAACGACAGCGTGTTGAACCGCATCGGGTTGCTACCTGCGAGCAGCTGCAATCTGATGCTATATTCACGCCCACTGAAGATTACGGAAGGGACGTCCAGTACCCCTGTGCTGGGCGTGAAGGCCGG
>CAIRBI010000047.1 GCA_903876785.1 uncultured Gammaproteobacteria bacterium | reverse complement strand
TCAAAGGCACTGGCCAAACGCCACACAATGAGCGGGCTCTCGGCCGATACCTATCACTTCTCGATGGTGGCGCTGGATACGGCCGGGAATCCGAGCGAGTTGTCGGCGGTCGTGAGCAAGACGATCGCGCCGTAGCGGCTGCGCACACTGCAGGAGGCCTTCAGCGATATAGAGAAAAAGCGGGGTCGAAATCTGCTGAACCCCGACAGCGGCCCACGATGCGCGCGTTACGGGAACACGACCAGCGCACGTTGCTGGATCGCCATTTGTCCTTCTGCTGCAAGAATCTGGCTAATGACCACGGCGAGATCACTGTGCCGTCACTCCACGCGAATGTAGCTTTCCGTATTTGCAGCGCAGCCAAACATGCCGTGGCGTGCGCCCGTGCGCGTCTGAAATTGCTCCGATGAGTACCAGGCATCGATCCGGTGTTGCCCGCCAGCAAGCCTGATATCCGCATAGGCCGCACGTGGAATCCAGCCATAGGATTTGTCGTCAACAACAACGGCCGCACCACGGATATCCTCGTACAGCCATGAGTCTTTCAATGGTTTGATCAAAAGGTGAACGAGACAAGCGATTGGATCGCCAGCTGAGATTTTCCCCGAATATCGCTCCTTCGTCGGGGATCCGAGCGTGAGCGCACTGCAGCAGTCCCGTGTGCCGACTACGATTTCTCCGCTGTCCATCGTGCCAATGGGCACCGGGTGTTCTATGCACAAGCCGCTGCTCGTGCACATGGCCGAGTCGCCGTTCTTTGACGCTGCTCCCCACTCGCGGGAGATCAACTTTCCCGCGGTGTCGAACTCCAGAAAAAGGGTGTACCGGTCTTTCCAGACAGGACCCACATCACCGGCAACAAGTGGCAGCGAGGGAATCACGAACATCTTTCCGTGGCCTTGAGACCAGTCGTACACCCAAAACGTGTTTTGGGCTCGGGCCATGTCGGGTTTTGCCAGCACCCGCCGGACGTGTTCCCGATTGGAGGCCCCGACCCGGATTGAATCCAGTTCATCTTTGCTGTGGACCGGCATGACTGCCGGGGCCGGTAAAGGAATCGGGATGCAAGCAGCGAGCGCGCAGACCCCGCACATCGCAAGCGGGCTTAGCCACCGGCGAAACACTGCCAGCATTCCGGGCCCTTGAAGGCTTCGCATCATGCAGCGCTTCGCCACTCCGCTTCGTTCCTGATCAAGGAGAAGTCGTCGTCAAAGCTAACTGCCTTGAAGCGCAATTTCATTGCGCCTGGTCATGCGCAGCGGAACAGCACCGGGACCGACAGGATCATCAGGGCAGGGTGGCTGCGCCGGGGTCAGACCTGGTTCGGGATAGCTGCAGCCGACTGCGCAGGAATCGGCGTACTATCGTCACGAGGGCGGGTCGGCCATGGCGGGTTGACTCGATAAACGTCGCAACGTGGTCGACTTGATCCGGCTGCAGTCCAGGCTGGACGCGTCCAGTCAGTGCCACGACAAGGATGTGGGAGGTACAGCGAATGGATGCCGCGTTCAGTTTGCCCACGGAGATCCCGCAGCGGGGATGTCAGAAGAAGTGGTATGGCCGCTGTTCTCCTGCAACATCCGAACGACCGTGAGCCAGGACATGGCGACGGCCTTGAGAATCATGAGACTTGCCGCGATCGCGTAGATCGCGAACACCGGGTTTTGCAGCGTGATCTTGTCCATGAGGTCCCCTGAAATCCCGAGC
>CAIRBI010000046.1 GCA_903876785.1 uncultured Gammaproteobacteria bacterium | reverse complement strand
GTGCTCATCAGCGACGGACCTGCGCCGCTCCGCGGTGCCCTTACTCCGCAAAAAGCCCAAGGTCTTTTTGCTCCGAGCGGCGCTGGCCCTGATTGTCGCTGATGAGCACGGGCAATACCCCCGGCATACTGCAAAAGCAGCGCACAATTCCCAAAGCAATCCACAGGTTCAAACACGCAGGCCTTGCCAATCACCGGAGAACGCATACGGGTTCAGAAACTGCCTCTCCTTAAGCATGGCTTTGTCGACCTGACTCAGTTGCGCCTCTTCACACACGGCATCCCAGTTTGCCTGAATACTGGCGATCAACCGGGCAATGATGGCGCTGGCTTCTTCGGCGCTCAGCAGAAATCTCGACGCAGCCGCGACGCACACCTCCAAACGACTCATATTGTTGGTGCCCATGATCAGCATCGCCTGCGAGGCCTCATTGCCTGTCCTGCTTTGCGGACAGATATCGTAGGCGGGAGTGAGCGTCAGCTGCCTGCCATTCCAGAAGGCGGCGTGATTGCGGGCATGATCATCGGTGTTGCCGCAGAGGATGTTGAAGGCCAGCCGGGAGAACAGTTCACGCAAAGTCTCAGCAGGCTCCACAAAACGATGACGAATGATCTCCGCCAGATCTTCGTAACTGGCGTAGCGCGCCATCAGTTCGTCCAGACCGAACAGCGTCAGGCCCGACACCATAGCCTTGCGCTGCCAGCCTGTCTCCACCTTGATGCGATCGAAACGCTCCACCAGCAATACATCCTTGCCACTGGCGCGCACCAGCTGCACTGGTGCCACCTGCAATCCCGCCAGAGCCGCCAGCCGCATCGCCACGAATTCCGCTTTCACCACGGAGTAAACGTCCGTGCTGCCGGAGAACTTGGCGATGTATTTCTTCTCATCGGTATCGATCATGGCTTTCGGGCGCGCGCCGCCGATAGAGCTGCCGTGACGCAGCGCCTGATCCAGCTCCGGCGACAATGGAATGCCTTGCTCTACTCGCTCGGCGGATGCCAGCAGTTCCTCAAGCGTTGCCTGACGTGCCTGCCTGGGAACATATTCGGTGGGGGAAAGCTGGAAATCCAGCGCGCCGATACGGTCAGAGCCGGATTCCAGCAGGTAGGTCAGCTCGTCCAGCAGCGCGGTGTCCTGGCGCCCCGCCTGTCCGCTGTGCAGACGGTTGAGAATGACGCGTCGCCCCCAGGCATCGGGTGCGGCATCACGCAGGCAGCCGGGCATAGCCAGCTCATTCGGCATTGGCAGCAGACCCTGCCGCAGTGGCAGCTCGGGGCTATAGATCGGGATGGCATCGGGACGATCGAGGTAGCTCTTGCCGTAGTTGAACAGCAGCTTGCCGCCGACCTCGGCCAGTCGACCGGCGACCACGGGGGTTGTTGCCTCCGGCAACCAGATCCAGACGAACGCTTCGCGAGGTGGGTTACTAGAAATCATCGTTCACCGCCAGCTCCGCTTTTCGCACAGATTTCGGCAACAGCGCCAGCATGTCGTCGGCTCTCTGCCTCTGTGCGCTCAACCCTGCCAGATCGCTGTCAAAGAGCCGCAGGCCGAGAATGGCCGCGACCTCGAACGTCGCGCCGAGCTGACAGCCGGGATCGCCCTTTTCCATGCGCGAGAGCAGACTGCGGGAAATGCCGGCGCGCTCTGCCAGCTCCTGTGCCGTCATCTTTTTCTCGGTACGAGCAAGTCTGATCAATGTGCCCAGCAGACTGAGTGCTTCCAGCGTGTAGCGGGAGAAGGTGCGAGCAAGAGGTTTTGGCATGAGCAGTTTGACTCATTAATGCTTCATTAGTGCGAATTATGGATCATTAATAGCACAAAGTGTACATTTCATTCGAGGGAGATAAAAGTCAAAGGAATATCCCTGAATTGACACCGTTAGCTATTTTAGCTAACTTCCTTCTCAGGCAAATCTTAGCAATCTGTCGGAGGAGATTCCCAATGAAAACCATGCAGGCCACCGATGCCAAGAATCGTTTTGGCGAACTGCTTGATGAGGCCGCCAGCGGCCCGGTGCGTATTCAGAAGAACGGCCGCGACGTGGCGATCGTGATGTCGAGCGCGGAGTACGACAGGCTCTTTCTGACTGCCTCCAAGAAGGAGTTGATCCAGCGCTACCATGAGGAAAGTATCGAGCGCTTCGGCCCGCTTTACGAAGCGCTGGCCAAGTAGGGCTGCCGATGGACGCCCGTTACTATCTCGATATGGAAGATGTGCTGACTCTACACAGGACTCAGCTTGAGCGCTTTGGGGGAGCGCCAGGTGTTCGCGATGCCGGGCTGATCGAAGCCGCACTGGCCAGACCGCAGTCCGGCTACTACGGAGATCTGATCGAAGAGGCGGCGGCACTCTGGGAAAGTCTCACCATGAATCACGGCTTCATTGACGGCAATAAGCGTGTCGGCTTTGCCGCAACCTATGTATTCCTGCGCATCAACGGCATGATTATCCAAGCCTCTGTCGACTCCACACTGCAGTTCGTGATTGGCGCTTTGGAGGCGGGCACCTTTGAAAAGAATGCGCTGGATGCCTGGCTGCGCGAGCATACTGGCGCAGTTGTTTGAATATCTCGTGAAGATCTTGTGTTGCGTGCTACACACAAGGAATGCTGCTCTGCAGAGTCAGTTGACATTTTGAGGTGTGATTGTTTGCACCACGAGTTTGACGCCGAGTGCGGTGCAGACGCGATTTATCGTTTCAAAGCGTGGGTGCGCGTCCGGGCGTAGCGCTTTATACAGTGCCTCACGGGTCATGCCTGAAGCGCGAGCGATTTCGCTCATGCCTCGGGCTCTGGCAATATCACCCAAGGCGCTCGCCAATAATGCCGGATCATTCTCTACTAGAACGGGAGTGAGGTATTCAGCGATTGCGTCTTCACTGTTGAGATGTTCCGCAAAATCAAACTCTGGAATATCGCTGATAGAGCTTAAGTGCGTCATGCTCTAGTCCTTGAGGCTATGGAGCAGTCATCAAAAGCATCCGTGCGTTTGATTGTGTGCATGCGTTGAATGTAGTAAATCGATTACAAATTGGCAATCCAATCAACCCGAAATCGCAATCACCACACCGGACTCCTCAATCGACGCCATCGCGGCGTCTCCTTCGGCCAGTTGCGCGCCCTGTTCTGCGAAGCCGGTGAGCCGCAATTCCGGGGATAACGCCAGCCCGATTTCGCGCTCATCATCGAAGGCGGCGACTTGCGACACTTGGCCGTGCAACAGGTTATAGCCGTCTCGCGCAGGAATTTTTGCAGCCACTTTCACGCCCGTGGCTTTGAAAAGGGCGAGCACGGCCGTGCCTGGCTTCAGCCCCAGCAATTCGGCACTTTCCCGCGTAATTCTGGAATAAATCGCCGCGCCACTCGCCAGCAGCAGCCCGACGCGTACGGAGGCGCCATGCTCACTGACAGAGTCGACAGTACAGGGAAACTGGTTGCGCATACTGGTCACGAAGCCGAGCCCTGCGATCCCGGGCACGGGATTGCCTTCGGCGTCCAGACCAGACAGGACCGACTTTCTGGCGGCATGCATCAACTGCGCGGCTCGCAGCAGGCGTTGGCCGGTGCTGGTCAGTTGCGCGCCGCCGCCGCCCACACCGCCGACGACCTTCTCCACCAGAGGCGCACCCGCGAGGTTGCTCAGCGCCTCGATGGCCTGCCAGGCACCCTTGTAGCTCATTCCTGCGCCACGTGCGGCCTCCGAGATTGAGCCTACCTCGCCAATGCGCCGCAGGATGTCGATGCGCTTATCTGAGGTTTCGTACCCCAGCGCGTCGCTGAGTTGGATGTCGTTTGTGCTCATGAGGGGGATCTGTTGTCGTCAATTGAACCGCTTGCATTGAGTTTGCAAATGCAACTACCATACCGCTATTCCAATTTAGAATAACGGTGTCTCGCTATGTCTCTCTTTCGTACAGCGTTCTATCCCGCGCTCATTCTGTCAGTCACGGCCCAGGTAGTAGAAGCACAGCCTGCAGCCGCACGGCAGTCATCAAGTACCCCGGCAGCTCAAGACAGGGGAGCCTTGGAGTCCGTCCTCGTCACCGCCCGTTATCGCCGCGAAGACGCGCAAACAGTGCCGATCTCCATGTCGATCATCGGCGGCGATACGCTGGATGCCAGCCATACTATCAGCCTGTCACAGCTGACGGAACTGGTGCCCACCTTGAACTACTCCTCTCCCAATCCGCGCAATACGGCACTGACCATCCGGGGTCTGGGCAGCAGTGTGGTCGCTGTCGCACAGGCCAATGACGGTCTGGAGCCGGGAGTGGGTTTCTATGTCGATCAGGTCTATCACGCTCGCCCCGCCACGGCGGCTTTTGATTTCCTCGATCTGGAAAGAGTGGAAGTCCTGCGCGGTCCGCAGGGGACGCTGTTCGGCAAGAACACCACTGCCGGGGCGATGAACATCAGCACGCGGGCGCCGTCGTTCACGCCGGAGTTCAAGGCCGAGCTGACGACTGGCAACCTTGACTACCATCAGGCGCGGCTCTCTGCCACCGGACCGCTGCTGGACAACCGGCTGGCGGGCCGCATCTCGGTGGTGATGGCTGACCGCGAAGGGGTGCTGGATAACGTGACGACAGGTCGCAAGGACAACGATGTCGACAACAAGGCCATTCGCACCCAGCTGTTGTATCAGCCGGGCAACAATTTCTCGTTACGCGTGGCTGCGGACTACTACGCGATAGACACCCGCTGCTGCACGCAGGTCTACCACAGCGTCGGCGCGACGCTGAAACCAGCCGCGCAGCAATACCCTGCGATGGCGGCGGGGCAGAGCTATGCTCCCCCGAGCCTGGACCCGTTTGATCGCGTCACCGACATCGATGCCGATCTGAAGGTGACCAGTCATGAGGGCGGTGTGTCCGCCATTGCGGAGTGGTCGCTCGACAACAGCCTGCTGACGTCGGTGAGTGCATGGCGCTTCTGGAAATGGGCGGCAGCCAATGATCGAGACTACACTGGTCTGGTGATTCAGACAGTGCAGGGGATTCCCTCGCGTCAGGATCAATACAGTCAGGAGCTGCGTCTGAGTTCGACAGGTGAACGTGCCGTGGACTACACCGCTGGTCTCTATTTCTTCACGCAGACCATCAAGGCCAAGCCATCGACTGCCTACGGTCCGCTGGCCAGCTATTGGTTGTTAGGCAGCACAACGCCTGCCGCATTGTTGGACGGCTATCGTACTGACGGCAAGACGCGCTTTCAGTCGGACAGCTATGCCGCCTTTGGTGAAGTGACCTGGCACGTCACTGATACTGTGGATATCTCCGGCGGGCTGCGTTACACCTACGAAGAGAAGGAAGGCGACTATCAGGCCGACGTCTCTGGCGGATTGGCGAACCCCACCGCCGCGCAGTTGCGGCAGAAGAATTCCATTCTGCGCGCTCAGTTCTACTCGGCGGACGATACGGACGGCAGTCTCTCCGGGCGCTTCAACGTCGCCTGGCGTTACAGCGATCAGGTAATGCCCTATCTGACCGTTGCCCGGGCGCAGAAATCCGGGGGCATCAACATGTCGGGGCTGCCCCTGCAACCGGACAACTTGCCAGCGTTGACCGCAGCGGTGATCAACCCGGAGAAGAACACCACCGTAGAACTCGGCGTCAAGGCGCAGCTGTTTGCTGATCGTATGCAATTGAATGCGGATATCTTTGATACCCGCGTGCGTGACTTTCAGGCCAATGTCGTCGACACCGGACCCGGTGCGTTGCGTGGCTATCTGGCAAACATCGACGAGGTGCGCGTGAAAGGCATTGAGGTGGATGGTTCCGTCGCCGTCACCGACGGTCTGGCACTGCGTTTTTCTGTGGCGAGGACGGACGGTGAATATGTGTCCTATCAGAACGGACCTTGCCCGCTGGAGTTGACCGGAACTGCTACCAGCGTCTGCGATCTCAGTGGCAAACCGCTGGCTTCGTTGCCCAAGCTGGTATTGTCTGGTGGGTTTGAATATGAGCGCCCGGCGCAGGTGCTGGGCATGGCCGGCAATGTCTATCTGCGCAGCGACATCACGCGGCGCGATGACAGCAACGCCCAATCGTCCATTTCACAATACACATGGATCGATGGTTACAACCTAGTCAACACCAGCGTCGGATTCATGCAGGGCGAGGCGTGGGATTTGTCGCTGTGGTTGCGCAATGTGCTGAAGGAAGAGTACATGCAGACCTTGACTGTTCAGGCCGGTAACTCCGGGTTGATCGTCGGGCTGCCGAGTGATCCTGCCACTTACGGTCTCACCCTGAGGGCTACCTATTAACGAGTGACATTTTCAGTAGTGGCGCAGATTGCCGATAGGTTTGATTACGAATATGCTCGCAACCCAAGCTCGTTCAGAAAACCTATCAAGCAATTTATTCAGGGAAACCGCCGATGCGTCTCACGACTTTGTGCTTGCTCTTACTGATGCCAATAGCCACCGTCTCTCACGCGCAAAACGCAGAGCCCTGGCGCCTTGTGGAGTCGACCGATCAATTCCGTCTGCAGTTCTCCCAGTTGGCCCGCCTGGAGACCCTCGACGGCCAATTCCGCAGCGGGCGCCTGGGCAGCAGCGATCAGCTGCTGGTGGTGCGCAGCATCGCGGCTGGCGAGGTCCGGCACGGAACGGCGGCGCTGGTTTTCGAACTGCTCGATTCACGGCAGACACTGGCCGATGAAGGCTCGCCGCTGAGCAGCGGCATAGTCAATACCGCCAATGTGCAGCAGCTCTATGCAAATCTGCGCTTCAGCGATCTTGTGCAGGAGGGCAGCACCTTGGATGTGAAGATCGGGCGGCAGACCTTCGATCTGGCCAGCCGCCGGCTGATCGCCCGCAGCGCCTACAACACGGCGCCGGTGAGTTTCAATGGTGTGCACTCGGCGCTGACTTTGGATGGCGGGCAGCGCTGGCAGGCCTTCGCGTTACGACCAGTGCAGAGCCTGCCGGGCGACCTTGACAGCCTGCTGGACAATCGCACGGACCGCGATCGTGACAACCATGCCATCCGACTGTTTGGCGCGCTGGTGGAAATGCCGGACCTGATCGCCGGTTTGCGCAGCGAATTCTCCGCGGTGCGCTTCATAGAAAAAGACAAGCGCGCACTGCAAGGCACCGACCGTCGTCTCACCACGCTGGGCACGCGCCTGTATCGGCCCGCGGCGGCGCAGCAACTCGACTTCGATGTCGAGGCCATGCTGCAGAACGGCACTTCCCGGGGCAGCGCGGTGGTCTCGGATGTACGCGATCTGGATCATCGCGCCACGTTCCTGCATGCCGAGGTGGGCTACAGCTTCGCGGCGCCCTGGTCACCACGGCTGCAACTGCAGTTCGATCAGGCCTCGGGTGATGAGGATCCTTTCGATGGACGCAATGAGCGTTTCGATACGCTCTACGGTGATCGTCGCTTCGACTTCGGGCCGACCAGCACCTTTGGCACCTTCGCACGCTCCAACATCTTGAGCGCCGGCTATCGGGTCACAGCGACACCCCGCACCGGGGTGCGCCTGATGCTGGCGCACCGCGACTTCAGGCTGGCGGAAGCCAAGGATGTCTGGGTTGGTTCCGGGCTGCGCGATCGCGCTGGCAATTCCGGCAAGAGGCTTGGTCAGCAATTGGAAGCGCGTCTGCAATGGGACGTTCTACCGGGCAATTTGACGCTTGAGAGTGGTTTTGCGTGGGTCGACTGGTCGGGGTTCGCGGAGCGCGTGGGCGGGGCGAAGATGGCGTCGCAGACCCATTACTTCTATCTGCAGAGTCAGCTGACGTTTTGAGACTCTCTTTTCAACGTCGTCAGCTGCGCGCCATTCAAGCAGTGTTATGATTCGCTGACGTATCAAGTCACTACCCATTCCGATGACCGCCATAAAGGGAGTTGTCATGTCGACACGACGTGCCTTTGCAGTAATGTCAGTTTGTATGTCGGTACTTGTTTCATGCGCGAGCGAAGGCGGGCAGTCAGAGCAGCGCATGGTTTTGCCACCGGGCTACGCGATCCTCGAGGATGGCAACTTCCGCATCCGCTGCGGCATGACCAATGTGTTCCTGGCAGGTGCCGAGTTCTGGAGTTTCTTCAAGTCGGATGGCACGGAAAAGACCCGCAGTGAATTCTGCGTCGATCACCGCAGCGACACTCGCATCGGCCGCTGAAGTCTCGGCGCGATCGCGGGTCATTCAGCGCAATCTCTCTCTTCCCGCCGCGTTTCTTCCAGGGCCCACAACGCCGTCCTTGACAGCGAGTTGCAGTGCGAGGACAGTCTCGGGCACTCAACAATAATAATTAACTGGAGGCTCCCCCGTGAAACTGAAGAATCGCTGGCCCCTGCTGCCGCTTGTGGCCGCTGTCATGCTGACGTGGACTGGACCGCTCGCCGCTCAGGCGCTGGCCACAGACGTTCCCACCATCCCTCACGAACCTGTGGAAGGATTCATCAAACTGCCTGAAGGCTTGTATTTCGGCGAGGCGTTGGGAGTGGCCACCAACTCTCAGGGACACATCTTCATATACACCCGCAGCGGCGACACACGGTTGTTAGAATTTGACCAGAATGGCAATTACGTGCGCGAGATCGGCGTCGGATTGTACGGTCTGGAATTCGCCCACAAGGTGCGGGTGGATCGTGACGACTACATCTGGGTGGTCGATGAAGGCTCCAACCAGGTGATGAAATTCAACCCGGAAGGACGGGTGGTGATGGTGCTGGGGTATCGCCCGGCCGCTGTTAACGGCGCCATTGAGTTGCCCGGCGGCGCGGGACCTGACGAGCACTACCTGTTCGGGCGTCCGACCGACGTGACGTGGGACACCGAAGGCAACATCTTCGTCTCTGACGGGTACATCAATCATCGCGTCGTGAAGTTCACGCCGGATGGCCATTATGTTAGCCAGGTCGGCACCGGTCAGAGTGGCGCGGCCATCGACCAGTTCGACACCCCGCACACCATCGCCTCTGACAACCTCGGCAACATCTATGTGGGTGACCGAGGCAATGCTCGCGTCAAGGTCTACAACAGCGATCTGGAATTGCTGGATATGTACGAAGAGACCGGTGACCCATGGGAGATCTGCATCTCTCAGGGCGAACATCAGTATCTGTTCGTCTCCAACTCCAACTCCGACAGCAATCCGGCGGCCTCCTGGGCTATCAGCGGTGAGGTCTACAAGTTGGAGCTGGACGGCACGATCATCGGCAGGTTTGGCGAGGCTGGCAAGCTGCCCGGTCAGTTCCAGACTATCCATGGCATGGACTGTCGCGACCCCAGCGAGTTGCTGGTGGCAGAGATTTCTGCCTGGCGCGTACAGAAGATCCTTCTCGGCGCAGATCCCAGACCATAACCATTCGATACCGCCCGGCCAGAGTCGGGTGAGGAGTGACACATGAAAAATTCGATTCAATTATTGGCGCTGGTAGCGGCAGTCACGCTTGCCGCGCAGGCTCAGGCGCAGGTTCCGGAGATTCAGTTCAGTGCTGAGGACCCCCTCAGCGGCTTTCCTGACGATATTCATATGGGCGAGGCGGCCGGCGTAGCACGCAATTCCGACGGGGAGATATTCGTCTATACCCGTACCGGCAATCCGACTATCACCCTGGGTGCTTCCCGATACGTCTCCCACGGCGGTGCACGGCTGTTCAAGTTCAGCGCCGAGGGTGAGTTCGAGCGCGAGATGGGGCAGGAGAGCTATGGCGCTCTCTATGCCCAACAAGTACGCGTGGACAGTGACGATTACATCTGGTCAGTCGATCAGATGTCCGGGCAAGTGGTCAAGTTTGACCAGGATGGTCGTATCGTCATGGTGATGAGCCGCAAGCCTGAGGCCATGCGCCTGCCAGCGCCGCTGTTCGAGCAGCCCGCCCGTGAAGGCGTGGGTGCCGCCGGAGAATCTTTCCAGGGGCCGACTGACGTGGCGTGGGACTCGCAGGGCAACTTCTACGTTGCTGACGGTATGCGTAATGCGCGCGTCGCCAAATATGACTCAGAGGGTCGTTGGATCAAGAACTGGGGCAGCTATGGTGCTGCGGCTGGGCAGTTCAACGTCGTGCATGGCATCGCTATCGATTCTGCCGACAACATCTATGTCGCCGACTACAACAATCAGCGCATTCAGGTGTTCGACACTGAGGGTAACGTCCTGCGCGAGATGAAGGGCTTCGGCTCACCCATGGCGATGTGTATCACCCCGGGACCGGAGCAGGTGATGTATGTCTCCAACTCCAATCCGCCGGACAACCTCGACGTGGCTGGGGAGATATACAAGATGCGCCTGGATGGCACTATCATCGGCAAGTTCGGCAAGGCCGGAAAGAACATCGGCGAGTTCGGCACGGTGAATGCCATCGATTGTCAGGAGGAGAACAACCTGCTGGTGGGTGAGCTGGGGAACTGGCGCGTGCAGAGAGTGACGCTGCAGCCCTGATCTATGCTGTGGGAGCGGGCCTGCCCGCGATTAAATGTGCCGTTCTTAAATTTGGGGTCAGAGTAAAATTTGGGGTCAGGGAAATTTGGGGTCAGAGTAAAAATACACTG
>CAIRBI010000045.1 GCA_903876785.1 uncultured Gammaproteobacteria bacterium | reverse complement strand
GGTTCGCGAAAGCAGCCTCGAAGTCCCCGTCCAATTCAACAACTTCAGGGATTGAGCCTGCCAGAGCCCGCGATGAGCCAAGGGAATGCAGCGCCCGCTGTCGGTATGAGTACGTGGAGAGCCCTGGCTGTCTATCGTGAGCGTACCGCCGTGGTCATGCTACTGCTTGGCTTCGCTGCCGGTCTGCCCTTTCTGCTGATCTTCGATACGCTTTCCGTCTGGCTGCGCCAGTCCGGCCTGTCGCTGCAAACCATTTCCATCTTTGCGCTCGCTACCCTCAGTTACGCGCTCAAGTTTGTCTGGGCACCACTCATCGACCGGCTTCGTCTGCCGGTGCTCGACCGCCTGCTAGGCAAGCGCCGCGCGTGGATGCTGGCGATGCAGGTGCTGATCATCATCGGCCTGTGGCTGATTGCCGGGTCGAGCCCAGAACTCAGCATCTGGCGCGTCGGCGCGCTCGCGGCTTTTGTGGGTTTTGCCGGTGCGACGCAAGACATCGCCATCGATGCCTGGCGGATCGAGGCGGTGGATGAAAGCCGCTCCGGCGCCATGGCGGCTGCCTATCAGTGGGGCTATCGTCTGGCGATGATCGTGGCCGGGGCCGTGCCGCTGTTTCTGGCGGAGGCGTTCAGCTGGAATTTTTCCTACGCTGTCATGGCAGGGCTGATGGGTATCGGCATGGTGGGGGTCCTGCTCGCGCCGCGCGAACGTGTCAGCGAAGTATCACCCCGCGCTCTGGGCAGCCTTGCCAGCGATCTACCAAGCCGACCGCTGACTGAATTCCTGGAATGGGCGCTGCGGCTGGCGTTGATTTTGGTGGCGGCACTCATCATGGGCTCCGGCCTGTCTGGAAATGCGGTGTTGCTGCAGGATGTAATGCGTTTGCTCGGCGCCTCTGCGGAGTCTGGTGAGGCATTGCTGGTCGCCTGGCGAGCCGTGCCGGGCGGTGTCTATCTGCAGGTGGCGGCGGTGCTGCTCGGCCTTGGCCTGCTGGCTCTGGCATGTCTGCCGCTGCCCGGCGTGAAGACCCGCCCGGGCGTTCATCTGAAGACGGCTTATGGCGAACCGCTGGGCAATTTCTTCGCCCGCTTTGGTACCCGGCTCGGGGCGCTCATTCTGGCGTTGATCTGCCTGTATCGCCTGTCGGATTTTGTGCTGAACCTCATGGGGCCGTTTTATCTGGATCTGGGCTTTACCCTTACCGAGATAGCCCAGGTGCGCAAGATCTTCGGCGTGGTGGCGCTGATTTCCGGCGTGGCGCTGGGAGGCTTCTGCGTCGCGCGGCTCGGCGTTCTGCGCACGATGTTGATTGGCGTGTTTGCCAGCCCGTTCTCCAACCTGGTATTCCTGTGGCTGGCGACACAAGGGCCCGAGCTTGGCGCACTTTATTTATCTATCAGCATCGATAACCTGGCGACGGGATTCGCGGGCACTGCGCTGATCGCCTACATGTCTTCGCTCACCTCGGCTGGTTTTACCGCGACCCAGTACGCATTGTTCTCGTCGCTGTATGCGCTGCTCGGCAAGCTGGTGGCTTCGCAGAGTGGCCGCATTGTGGAGGCATCTGCGCGCTCGGCTGAAGCAGGCGGTCCGCTCGCAGGCCTTATGCCGATGTTTGCCGATCTGCCACCGGAGTCACTTGCTACCGGCGCTGCCACGGCCAGCGTTTCGCCGGCGGCACTCGGCGCGGGGTATGCAACATTTTTCATTTATTCATTCGCCATCGGCCTGGTCGCTATCGCGCTCGCCTTCATGGTGGCGAGGCGTCAGCGTGACATCGAATCTGCTGGTGTGGGGAGAGTTTAGTGCGTTTTTCATTGTTCTTCTTTGTGATCATCCCCTTCGTGGAGATCATGATCCTGCTGGAAGTCAGCGAGCGCATTGGCGGCTGGAACACCGTGCTGGTGGTGCTGGGCACGGCCGTGCTCGGCGTCAGCCTGCTGCGTCGGCAGGGCTTCAGCACGATGCTGCGTTTCCAGCAGCGGCTGCGCGGTGGCGAGTTGCCCGCTCAGGAAATCGTCGAGGGCATGATCATCGCCTTCTGTGGCGCGCTGCTGCTGGCGCCTGGGTTCATCACCGACAGCGTGGGCATCCTCGGGCTCCTGCCGCCGGTGCGCAAGGCGATCGCCAGGCGCATTCTGCGTTCGGGCGGGGCGTTCATGAGTGGCGGTCCATTCACCATGGGCCGCCAGTTTCAGTACCGCGAGACGCGCTTCGATGAGGGGGACATCATCGAGGGGGACGTTGTCGATGATGACAAGCTGGGAAAGGACCGCGAGTAAACCTGTGGGAGCGGGCCTGCCCGCGATTGGCTTTACTGCCAATTCAATCGCGTGCAGGCACGCTCCCACAGTGTTC
>CAIRBI010000044.1 GCA_903876785.1 uncultured Gammaproteobacteria bacterium | reverse complement strand
GGGGGGCGTAGAATTCGATCCGGATCAGGTGAAAGTTTGGGAGGATAACCGTCCAATAACTCACCGTGGAGTTTGTACTGGGTGCCGCCACAAGTGCCTGAGGATGGAATCTACGAGACCAAACTAACATTTAATACGCCCGGCACATATGTGCTTATGGGACGCGCTGATGACGGCGGCCTGTATCATGACCAATTTGTAACCGTAGAGGTTTCCGGGGAAAAAGAAATGAGCCTGAGATAAAAAATGGCATGTGAGATTTCGTCAGAATGAATCTGCGTTAGCCGCAAAGAACAATATTTTCCCAGTGAGGGAAGATTGATAACAAAAAACCCACAGCCATCAATTGACGGCTGTGGGTTTTTATTTTCTGCGGTTCCGCTGCTTACTCTGTGTAACTATAGTTTCCAGTCAGCAATCCCGTTGCGAGTATATGGCCCTCCATTGCCGCCAGCAGCGACTGCTTGTTGAGACCGTCAGCGAGGTTCAGTTCGTGGTCCAGCGCATAAATTCGGAAGTTGTAAGTGTGCACCTTGCCATCGGCTGGTGGGCGCGGGCCAAAGTAGCCGCTGCGTCGCGTGCCGTTGGCTCCATTGATCATGCCTTCGAGTCCTGACTGGTTCACGATTGCGTCAGTCGTCAGTCCTTCTGGCAGGCCTGTTGCCGTAACCGGAATATTGTAGGCTACCCAGTGCACGAAGGGCTGGAATCCGAAGACGGGATCGTCCAGGATCAATGCGAGCTGACGTGTCCCCTCGGGCAGGTTGATCCAGGAAATGTCTGGCACGATGTTGTCGCCATACGCGGAGTAACGCAGCGGAATGTCAGTGTTGTGCTCAAAGGCGTTACTGCTGACGAGTATCGTCTCCGGCACCTCGGCGGACCAGGTGGGGAGGCTGCTCACCAGAAGCAGTGAGGCTCCCAACAGGTTGCGAAGCATGGTGCTGACTTTCTTCATTTTTAAATCTCCGTTGTAGGTTATAACACGTTGTTATTGGTTTATCTGATCCGGTCAGCCATTACATACGGCCGCTCGTGAACGCAAGGATGACGGAGGTAACCGAGCATCAGGACCTGGCCAATTTGAAAGCGCAAGGTTCTGCCCAATCGCTGTTCGCTGTCAGTCTCTCGAATATTTGTTGGTCATGGCCTTAGTGGCTACTATAGCTATCTGATTGCATGGTTTAGTATTTTTGTTTGGATACTTAATTTCATTTTCAAAATCTGTGATATTCGCAGTCATTGAACTATATATTTTTGTGCTGACCCTGGGTAGTCACCTGGGTATTATTGGCTGAGATCGTTGAAGATGACGCATTGTCGATCCAACGGTCTCTGCAGCATTTCTTTCGCCGTCGCTATTGCAACATCGAATGTGGCGGGCGATAAACTTGCTGCAGGGTGGACCGCATATTTAGGCGACACTTGCGACTCGCTGGAATCGGATAAGATCGCCTTTCGTACGCGAATTTCGAAATTAGCACTAGCTGTTGAAACTTCTGCACTTCATATCCCACTATCAGCACCGATTCAATAAGTGCATTTGCTATGCTCGTTCCTGTTCTGCAGACTTCCTGATTCATCATCGGGGCTCGAAGGTTCAACGGAGGACGGGGGCTCTCCAGCGAAAGGTCGTGGTTACAGGTAGCCCTGGCCGTGAGTAGATTCAGGGGCATTTCCTTTTACCAAATTGCTGGTAAGGTAGCGCTCTGTGGAAGCCCTTTTTTTGAACGCACAAAGCGGCATGACCGCTGGCGAGGAACAACAAGCATGAATAACAAGAACAAGAACCCCGAGCATGCGAGCGGGAGCAAGGGAGAACCGGTGCTCTCCCGCCGAAATCTCCTCAAAGGAGTTGGATTGAGCGGCGCGGCACTGATGACCGCAGGCAGCGGCTCCATCATCGCCCAGTCTTCGGATCCCGTCGCCAGCCCGGCCCGCATCCGCGTCCTCGAAGCGTTCGAGACACTGACCGCCGCCGAGAGCGCTGCACTGGATGCCTTCGCGTCGCGCATCCTGCCGAGCGACGATGGCACTCCGGGGGCGCACGAGGCCCGTGCCGTACACTTCATCGATCGTGGCCTGACCGGCGCCATGGCTGCATCACGCGAACAATACACCGTAGGGCTCGCGGCGTTGGATGGACATGCCTTGCAGGCTGGTGGCAGTGCTTTTCATCAGCTGTCGGCGTCTGAGCAGGATGCCATCATCGAGGCGATGACACAGAGCGCCATCCCAGACTTCCCGATGCTGAATGCAGGCTTCTTCAATCTGGTCAGAAATCACACCATCGAGGGCACTTTCAGTGATCCTTACTACGGTGGCAACCGTGACTTCATTGGCTGGGATCTGATTGGCTATCCGGGCGTGCGCGTCATGTCGACGCCGGAAGATGTCCGTCTGGGTAAAGATCTGGCGCCCAGCCGACAATCCGCCTACGACATGCCAACTCATACAAAGGATCCCGCAGCCGCACCAGCAGGAGGTGTTACTCATGGCCACTAATCTTCCCAGAACTGATGTCGTCGTTATCGGGCTTGGCGCAGTGGGCGGCGTTGCAGTGTTGCCGCTCGTGAATGCAGGTCTGAATGTCATCGGCCTCGAGGCCGGTGGCTGGATGACCGCCCGCGACTTCGCCCCAGACGAGGTTCGCAACAATATCCGCGACTGGCCACAGGCGGTGCCCAAGGCAAAGAACGAAATCCCTACCTCCCGCGCCAACATCAACTTTGAGGCGTTGCAGGGCGGCGGACATCCGATGATGAACGGCGTGGGCGGTACGTCTCTGCATTATTGGGCGCAAAGCTGGCGCCTCAACCCCTGGGACTTCAAGACGGTCAGTGAGACCACCCGGCGCTATGGTGCTGATCGCATCCCGACTGACTCGACAGTAGAAGACTGGCCGATCAGCTATGACGATCTCGAACCCTTCTACGACCGCGTCGAATACGCGCTTGGCGTCTCAGGCTACGCGGGCAACGTCAATGGCACGCTGCAGCCCAATGGCAGTCAGTTTGAAGGCCCCCGCACAAGGCCATATCCCATGCCGGGCCTGCGCAGTTCAGGATTCACCGACATGATGAGCGATGCCGCGCGCCAGCTTGGATGGAATCCGTTCCAGGGGCCGGCCGCAATCAACACAGAGATCTACGGTAACCGGCCTGGTTGCTTCTATCATGGTTTCTGCGACCGCGGCGGTTGTCACGCAACGGCCAAGAGTTCGACGGCCGTTACCACTATCCCCGAGGCGATGAAGTCAGGCTTGCTGAAAGTGGTCACTCATGCGCGCGTGCTGAAGATCGTCAACGATGCCGATGGCCGCGTGACCGGAGTGGAGTATCTCATTGGCAATCAGGTGATGTTCCAGCCAGCTGATGCAGTACTGCTCGCCAGCCACACCTACGAAAATGCGCGCCTGCTTCTGCTGTCGAAGTCCCAGGAGTTTCCCGACGGGCTCGCCAACAATAGTGGCCAGGTTGGCCAGCATTACCTGAGCCATTACCAGGGCGCTCCGGTTCTCGCGCTGTTCCCGAAGGATCTGAACAACTGGTATGGATTGCCCGCACAAGGGGTGGCCATCGACGAGTGGGCGGACGACAACTTCGATCACAGCGATCTGGATTTCATCGGTGGCGGCAATCTCTGGGCGCACACCGACCGCAAGCCGATCTCGGCAGCCAAGATGTCGACGTTCGATCTTGTCCCGACCTGGGGCGCAAAATGGAAGGCTTTCATCAGCGAGAATGCAGATAGAACCAACACCTCTTACATCCAGAAGACGACGCTGCCTTACCGCGGCAACTATCTCGATCTGGACCCACAGGTGAAGGACAAGCTTGGCTTCCCCGTCATCCGTATCACTGCCGAACTCAGGGATAATGAAAAGCGCATCGCTGCTTTCACCCAGGACCGTATGGAAGAGTGGTATCGGGCTGCCGGCGCTGTGCAGATTGTCCGCACTGGACTCGGCACTGCGATGGGTCCCTCGACGCATGCTTATGGCGGCACTCGAATGGGCGATGATCCGACCACCAATGTAACCGATCGGTTCGGATTTGCGCACGAGGCTCCTAACCTTGGTGTGCTGGGCGCGTCCGTGATGGGGACCAGTGGTGCACGAAATCCGACGCTGTCCGCGCAAGCGTTGGCGTGGCGTACTGCAGAGCATCTAGTGGCAAACTGGGACACCATTACCCGCTAGTACAATGTGGGAGCGGGCCCCGCCCGCGATGGTTTTCACCGAGTGTTTACCAAAATCCCGGAGTGTCACCCAGGCCCGCAGGCGACGGACCTGCGCCGCTCCGCGGTGCCCTCGCTATGCAAAAAGCCCAAGGTCTTTTTGCGCAGCTCGGCGCCGTCCCCGATTGTCGCCTGCTGGCCTGGGC
>CAIRBI010000043.1 GCA_903876785.1 uncultured Gammaproteobacteria bacterium | reverse complement strand
GCTTGCCAGTTCTGATTTTATTTCAAGCAGTTTGCGAGATGTTTGCGGGATTAATTTTCCTGCTTTGATTGACATTAATTGTAGGATAGACAGCAAGGGCGAAGAAAAGTTCTTATTTGGCTGGCATCAAGATTATTGGTTTTCAATTTGCTCTACGCAATCGGTAGTTGTCTGGATTCCTGTTACTGCTTTAACTCCCGAGCTGGGAGGTTTGGATTTAATCAGTAATGAGCATACAGGTGGGCGGATTTTCAATACAAAAAAAGGTGAACTTTATAAAACGTATGCAGATGCGGTGCTTTTGGACGAAGATATCCCAGCTGACAAATTAACCACAATTAACAAATTGAATTTGGGTGATTTTTTGCTATTCAGATTCAACACGCTTCACAAGTCAAATGTTATCAGTTCGTCTGTAAGCTCCCGATTTACAATACAGCTAAGATTTTCAGATTTAAATGATAGAGAGTTCATTCAGAATAGATACAAGCCAGGAATGGTCACACCCACAAAAATTGATTACATTGAGAGAGGAAAACAAATTGAGCATTTGGGATCAGACGAAGTTTGACGCACCTTTAGAGCAAATGTATGGCGTGCATTCTGAAAAAGATAAAACGTTTTGGAATGAATTTGAAAAGATACAGTATAAATACCCACATTCAGATTTGCATAAAATAACGCATTGGCCAGTGTACACCAAAAGAATTTTGATGACTCGCTTTTTGGCTCATTACGAATTGTTTAAAATGACTGAAAATTTGCCGGGAAGTATCGTGGAGCTTGGTGTTTCTCGCGGGGTTTCGTTTTTCGCATTCCACAAATTTCTGGAAATATTTTCACCCACTGACACATCAAAGAAAGTATATGGTTTTGATTCTTTTGAAGGGCTGAGTGATTTTTCTGACGAAGATGGAAGATCTGCTTCCGATATCATTAATGACAAAAAAAATGGCGGGTGGTCTGCAAGGGATGTCGAGGGTGAGATTTTTGAATTGTGCGCATTATTCAATTCCGACAATATACTTGCCAGAGAGCGCTCAAGACTGATTAAGGGGCGTGTACAGGAAACTCTTGAGCCATTTCTGAGTGAAACTCCGGGGCTAAGAATCAACCTGCTACATTTTGATTTGGATTTGTATGATCCTACCATATACACATTGGAAAAATTATGGGATTTGGTTGTTCCAGGCGGTGTTGTTGTGTTTGATGAGTATGGATTGCCACCATGGGGCGGGGAAGCTACAGCATTTGATAAATTTAGAGAGTCAAGAAAGCTAGATGTAAAACTCAATAAATTTAATTGGTGTTTAACTCCTACGGCCTTTTGTATAAAAAACTAGGGGGCGTCACCGTTTGAAGCGGGTAGACATACGTTGCGAACGGCTCGGGTCTGGGCTATGCGGCAGGAAGCGATGAGCCTATGGGGTTACAAATCTCGTGCCTGGGTGCCAAAGGGCTGGTCGAGTCGGTTGGGCTGGGTGTAGCGCTGTCGCTTGGAGCCGATGAAGAAAGTCGAGCAGACCATCAAGCGGCATCTGCGGGGAATCTTGAGCGCAGTGGTGGTAAAGAGTCACAACGGGCATTCGGAAAGTATGTACAGCCTCATTCAGCGCATCAAACGAAAAGCGTGTGGATTTCGTAACAGTGAGCGTTTTCGTAATGCGATTTAGTTCCACTGCGGTGGGCTGGATTTATATCCGAAGGAGATCAGCCCGTGAGGTTACCCACCTGAAACGATTAAGCCCCAAACTAAATATCTCACTGAAAAGCTAAACCAATCCCCGAACCATCTATAACCACAATAGGAGGTCTGGCGCTCGCAATGCCGGTCGACTCCCCGCTGGCACAGACTGTGCATTGTTCAGAGTGAAGCAGAGCAGCCTCGGCTCCCCGCGCCTGAATATTGACGCCTGTTACATCCAGGGCTGCAGTAAAATACCCGGCTGAATGTGTCGACGCTTAACATGGAAAAAGGAGGGCACGAATGATCCCGGTGTTAATTTTTTGTCTGTTCATAGCGCTGTTGTTGATAGCGGGCCTTCTCGCGCAAACGTTGCAGGCAATGCGCCGCATGCAGGAAACGCAGTTCCGTATCGATGCTGACATCCAGGTGCTGCGCAAGGAGGTCAACAGCTTCGGTCAGGGCGCGGTCGGTCTTGGAAAACGCCTGCAGGTATTGCAGCGGCGCCTGCAGTCCAGCGAACGCCGTCAGGAAGACATGGAGTTCAAGGATGTCGGCAACATCGCTATCACGCACGCCAACAAACTCGTGCAGATGGGCGCGGCCACCGATGAACTCATGAGCACCTGCGGCCTCTCGCAGGCCGAAGCCAAACTGGTGTCGTTGATGCATGGCAAGGCGATGTCTCGGAACCTGCGCCCATAGTCAGCGGGTGAATCGCAACTCGCTATACCCCACCACCTTGGGACTTTCCCCACTGTTGTCAGTTATACTCGCGGCACTTTGAATTCAACCCATAGACGCCGTCTTTCCTATGTCCGCCAGCGCCGCCACCACGTCAGTTCACGCCTATGATGCCCCCGCGTCCCCTTTGTTGCAGGCCAGCGCGCTGTTCTGCGAGCGGGACGACCGGGTGTTGTTCAGCGACCTGAGTTTCAGCCTCTTTCCCGGTGAGCTGATGCAGGTGCAGGGCAGCAATGGCAGTGGCAAGACCACCTTGCTGCGTATTCTGTGCGGGCTGAACAGTTCCTATGAGGGCGAGATCTATTGGGATGGGGTGGCGATTGATGAGGATCGTGAGTCCTTTTTGGCCTCGTTGCTCTATATCGGGCACCGGGTGGGGGTGAACAAGATTCTGACGGCGCGGGAGAATCTGCGCTGGAGCAGTGCGTTGCATGCGCCGGTGACCGACGCCGATATCGACGCGGCGCTGGAAGGCGTAGGTCTGGCGGGTTACGCCGACGTGGTGTGCCGCAACATGTCGGCGGGGCAGCAGCAGCGGGTGTCGCTGGCGCGTCTGCTCCTGAGTCCGGCGCGCCTGTGGGTGCTGGACGAGCCGTTTACGACGCTGGACGTGAATGGAGTAAAGACACTGGAGCGGTTGCTCGCCGACCATGCTGGCCGGGGCGGCGCCGTGCTGGTCACCACTCACCATAAGCTCGACGTGACTTACGAGCTGCGTCGTTTGAATCTGGACAGGCCATGACCGATCACTCGACAGCCAATCACTCAGCCACCGGGCCCGCCGTCACAACCACCGGCAGCCGCGCCCAGGTCAGCACCTTCAGCGCCTTCAAGGCCACGCTGCGCCGCGATCTGCTGATCGCGCTCAAGCGCCGTAACGACCTGCTCAACCCGCTGATGTTCTTCCTCATTGTGGTGTCGCTGTTCCCGCTGGGCGTCTCGCCTGATCCGGTGCAGCTGACCAGCATTGCGGCGGGCACCGTCTGGGTGTCGGCGCTGCTGGCGTCGATGCTGTCGCTCGACAACCTCTATCGCGCCGATTACGAAGACGGTTCGCTGGAGCAGCTGCTGCTCTCGCCTCAACCTCTATATTTCATGGTGCTGGCCAAAAACATCGCACATTGGCTGATCAGCGGGTTGCCGGTGGTGCTGCTGGCGCCTTTTCTGGCGTATATGCTGTATCTGCCAGCTGACGCTTACTGGACGCTGGTGTTTACCTTGCTGCTGGGCACACCGGTATTGAGCCTGTTCGGCTCCATCGGCGTGGCGTTGACGGTGGGGCTTGGCAGCCGCGGTCTGATTCTGGCGGTAATCGTTTTGCCGCTGACGGTGCCGGTGCTTATAATCGGCGCGAAGGCGGTGGCGGATGTGAGTCTGGGCCTGCCACTGGGTATGCACTATGCGTTACTCGGGGCGATTCTCGCCATGTCGCTGAGTCTGGCGCCGTTGGCCTCTGCCGCGGCCTTGAAGATCAGCGTCAACTGACTGAATTGTCGCGTATTGGTGTGCTTGAAGAGTGTTTGAAGTGTTTGAAGAGCGCACAAGAAGAGC
>CAIRBI010000042.1 GCA_903876785.1 uncultured Gammaproteobacteria bacterium | reverse complement strand
GAGCCGTGCGTCAATGTCGGCGTCTTTGTGCTCTGTGCGCCGAGTGAGGATGAGGCTGAAGATTTGGCGTTGACGCGCGATGTGTGGCGATTGGGGCTGGAGCGGGGCGCGCCGGGGCCGCTTCCATCGGTAGAGGAGGCCAGGGCTTATGTGTTCAATGACGAAGAGCTTGCACTTATCAGGCAGCGTCGTAAACACGCCATTTGTGGCACACCAGAGCGGATAAGAGACAGATTGCAGGTGTTGGCGCAGCAACACGAGGCTGACGAGTTGGTCGTCATCAGCAACTGTCATGAATTTGCCGTGCGCAAGCGTTCCTATACCCTGCTGGCGCAGGCTTTCGATCTTGTGCCGGGGCAGTGATTCAAGTCATCAGCTGGAGCGATTGAGGGCCAGATCGGCCATGTCTTCCAGAGCCGACCGATAGACGCTCGGTTCTATACCAAGCAGCAGGGCGCGTGCCTTATCGACTTCATCCTGGGCCAGCTGGCGCGTGTATTCCAGCCCGCCGGATTTGCGCACGATGGCAATCACACTCTCCAGATGGTCCAGTGTTCCGTTGGTGATGCTGGTGCGCAGCATTTCCGCATCTTCAGCCGAAGCCGTGCGCATGGCATGAATCAATGGCAGTGTGGGTTTGCCCTCCGCCAGATCGTCGCCAACGTTTTTGCCCATGGCGACCGCATCGCCATCGTAGTCGAGCACGTCATCGATCAGCTGGAAAGCCATACCGATGTGCATACCGAAGTCGCGTAAAATCTGCCGCTGTTCTGTGGTGGCGCCCGCGATAATCGCCCCGCACTCGGCAGCCGCCTGGAAGAGAATCGCGGTCTTGTCGCGGATGACATTCATGTAGCTAGTCTGGGTAGCGGCGCTGTTGTGCTTGTTGATCAGCTGCAGTACTTCGCCTTCGGCAATCCTGTTGGTGGTGTCGGCAACAATGCGCATGATTTCCATGCTGTTTATTTTTACCAGGATCTGGAAAGCGCGTGAGTAAATGAAGTCGCCCACCAGAACGCTGGAAGGGTTGCTCCATTGCTGATTGGCGGTTGGTCGCCCGCGGCGCATGGAGGACATGTCGACGACATCATCGTGCAGCAATGTGGCGGTGTGAATGAATTCGATGACCGATGCCAGGCTGATGTGTGCATCGCCTTGATAGCCGCAGCATTTCGCGCTCAATAGAACGAGTATCGGGCGCATGCGTTTGCCGCCGGCATCGACAATGTAATGGCCGATGCTCTCGACGAGGGGCACATTTGAATGCAGCTGGTCTACAACAAAGCGGTTGACAGCCTCAAAGTCTGCCGTAACCACCGCGCGGATTTCTTTATGCATGGGACTACCGTGAAAGGTCCTGCTGCCTGCGATTGCAGTTGGAATATGACACTCAATGATGGCATCGCAAAATTGTGCCTGCATGCTAGGGGCGAAGTCCAAGGCTGTCAAGGCGAGGGCGATGGTGATAAGCAAGCGCCCTATTTGAATGCCGACGCGGACCTGGATAATTTGTCTAATGCAGGCTTGCCTCTGTTGGGATGTTCCCGTAAAATGCCCGCCCCTATAGGCACCGCTGGGTAGACGATTTGGCCCGGTGCTCGCAGAATTCAAAGCTATACCCAATGTGGAGTTATTTATGTACGCGGTAATTGAAAGTGGTGGCAAGCAACACCGAGTTGTAGAGGGCGAAACCCTCAAACTGGAGAAACTGGAAGCCGCTACAGGTGAACAAGTCAGTTTTGACAAAGTGTTGATGGTTGGCGAGGGCGAGTCTGTCAAGATCGGCGCCCCCTACGTGGAAGGCAGCAAAGTCACCGCAGAAGTGGTCTCTCAAGGCCGTGCGAAGAAAGTGACGATCCTGAAATTCCGTCGTCGTAAGCATCACTTGAAGCATCAGGGCCACAGACAGTGGTTTACTGAAGTCAAGATCACAGGCATTTCAGCATAAAGTCGGGCGCAAGCTGGCAGGAGTAGACAAATGGCTCATAAAAAAGCAGGTGGTAGTACCAGTAACGGCCGCGATTCCCAGTCGAAGCGACTTGGTGTGAAGAGATTCGGCGGCGAGAGTGTTCTGGCCGGAAATATCATTGTGCGTCAGCGTGGCACGCACTTCCATCCCGGTGTCAACGTCGGTCTGGGCAAAGATCACACGCTTTTTGCAACAGTGCACGGCAAGGTCAAGTTTGAAGTGAAAGGCCCTGAGCGCAGGAAGTTCGTGAGCATCGTTCCTGTCTGATCAGATGTTGCTCTGATTCTTTCTTCAGTGCGTCGATCATGGTTGACCTTCTGAAGCATAAAAAGCCTCGTCATCTGACGGGGCTTTTTTATATGGGCTTTCGGGTCCATTTCGAGTGTATTATTTTGCAGGAAGCGCATTGCTTTCTGATCTGGCGGGTATGAAATGAAGTTCGTTGATGAGGCCGAGATAACTGTTGAAGCGGGAAAGGGCGGCAATGGCTGCATGAGCTTTCGCAGGGAGAAATTCATCGCCAAGGGTGGTCCCAATGGTGGTGATGGCGGCGACGGAGGGAGCGTCCATCTGATGGGTGACAGTTCTCTTAATACGCTGGTGGACTTTCGCTATCAGCCCCAGTACCGGGCGCAGTCGGGAATGGGCGGAGGCAGCAAAGGGTGCACCGGTCGCAGCGGCGAGGATCTGGTCGTGCGCGTTCCAGTCGGGACCAGCGTGGTGGACTCAGATACCGAAGAGCTGATTGCTGACATATCGTTGGACGGTCAGATGGTTCTGGTCGCCAAGGGCGGAATTCACGGCCTGGGTAACACCCGTTTCAAATCCAGTACTAATCGAACCCCGACCAAAACCACCACTGGCACTCCTGGCGAGTTTCGCGTGTTGCAGTTGCAGTTGAAGGTGCTTGCGGATGTCGGGTTGCTGGGCATGCCTAATGCGGGTAAATCCACACTCATTCGTGCGGTATCTTCTGCCAAGCCCAAGGTCGCCGATTATCCCTTTACCACTCTGGTGCCGAATCTGGGTGTCGTGCGGGTCAGTGCCGAACGTAGTTTCGTGATGGCCGATATCCCCGGTGTCATTGAGGGGGCCTCTGAGGGGGCGGGTCTGGGATTTCGCTTCCTCAAACACCTCTCTCGCACCCGTTTGCTGTTGCACCTTCTCGATGTAGCGCCGCTCGATGAATCAGATCCTGTGCACCATGCGCGCAAAATCGCTGAGGAGTTGGAAAAATTCAGTCCGACGCTCGCGAAGAAGGATCGCTGGCTGGTGCTGAATAAATTCGACCTGATTCCTGAGGATGAGCGCGAAGAGCTGGTCGAAAGGCTGGTTCGTGAGCTCGATTGGAAAGGTAAGGTCTTCAAAATTACAGCGATCAGCGGCGAAGGGTGTCCTGATTTGTGCCAGGCGATCATGGTCTCCGTTGAGGAGCACCGCAAGCGACTGCTGGAAGATCCTGATTACCAGGAGCTTCAGGCTGAGCTGGATCGAGAGATGGAATATGAGATTCGCAAGAGCATCGAAAGCACTCGTGCAGGCCGTGGGGAGACGGAAGATGACGATGTGCTGGACGATGACTTGGAAGAGGAAGACTTCTGAACAGCGGTCAGCCAGCTGGCCTTTCGCAATAATCTGGAAATGAGTTTGCAGCGCGATGCGTAAAGATTTGCTTAAAACACGGTGCTGGGTCGTAAAAATCGGAAGTTCGCTGATCACCAATAACGGTCTGGGGCTCGATAAGGATGCCATCGCAGCCTGGGTGAGCCAGCTTGTCACTTTGCAGCGACAGGGTATTCAGGTGGTTCTGGTGTCTTCTGGCGCAGTAGCTGAGGGTGTTGCCAGGCTGGGATTGAAGAAGAGACCGAAAGAAATCCACTTGCAGCAGGCTGCCGCAGCGGTCGGGCAGATGGGGCTGATTCAGACCTATGAAAGCTGCTTCATGCAGTACGGCGTCCATACGGCGCAGATACTGCTTACCCATGATGACCTCTCCAATCGCACACGCTACCTGAATGCACGCAGCACGCTGACGACGCTGTTGAGCATGCGGGTCATTCCGGTCATCAATGAGAACGATACCGTTGCTACGGCGGAGTTGTGTTTCGGCGACAATGACACGCTGGGCGCTCTGGTAGCCAATCTGGTCCATGCCGATGCCCTTGTGATTCTGACGGACCAGAAGGGCCTGCATCAGTCTGACCCGCGTCAGAACCCTGATGCGCCGGTGATCAGCACCGCCATGGCTGGAGATCCCAGCCTCGCCGCTATGGCAGGCTCCAGCAACAATGTGGGGCGTGGAGGAATGATCACCAAGGTGTCAGCAGCGAAGCTGGCGGCGCGCTCCGGAGCCTGCACCATTATCGCCAATGGGCGTGAGGCCAATGTCCTGGTCCGTCTGGCGCAAGGTGAAGAGATCGGGACGCTTCTATTGCCAGAAAAGCAGCCGGTAGCGGCTCGCAAGCAGTGGCTCGCCGGGCAGTTAAAGGCTAAAGGGCAACTCGTGATTGATGCTGGCGCGGTGAATGTGCTGCAGAACTCCGGCCGCAGTCTGCTTCCTGTGGGCGTAATCTCTGCCAACGGTAGTTTTGATCGCGGGGAGGTAGTGACCTGTGTGGATGAGGAAGGGCGGGAAATCGCCCGCGGCCTGGTCAACTACGACAGCAAGGAAATTTCCCGGCTGTTGCGTTGCACAAGTGATCGAATTGAGGAGCTGCTTGGCTATTCAGGCGAACAGGAAATTATTCATCGTGACAACATGGTGCTTGTTGAATAGTCAGCCCCATATGACTTTTTTGCAGGCATCAAAAAACCGGCATTAGCCGGTTTTTTTTCTGCTGTCTCGCTTCTGACTCGCCTGTTGAATCGTCAGGAAGGCGAGCGTTTAATCAGGCAGCTTTCAGTGCGAGAATCGCAGTATTCAGGCGGCTTTTGTGACGGGCGGCCTTGTTCTTGTGAATGATTCCCTTGTCTGCCATACGATCGATAACAGGCACTGCAGCATTGTATGCAGCTGTCGCTGTTTCGTAGTTACCGGTCTGGATTCCGGCGATGACTTTTTTCAGGTAAGTACGAACCATTGAGCGAAAGCTCGCATTGTGGCGACGACGGAACTCGCCTTGACGGGCGCGTTTTTGAGCTTGTGCAGAGTTAGCCAACTGGTGCTCCTTTGATGCATGTGTTGTTCAGTGCGAACAGTTCAGTGCGAACAGTCCAGTGAGAACAGTTCAGTGTTGATACGGATCACGGCAAGCCCAGGTTCAGTTTTCTGAATGGACGACGAAAAGATTAGCTTTCGTTAGCCGAATTTGAGACGCGACACTATGCCGCCTTCGATGAAAGTTGTCAACAGAGAAGTAAGCCTCCTCTTTGGAGATAGTAAGCAAAACCAGTCAACAATTGCCCGGAAGGACAAGGTGTGTCCCCGCGACGTACAGCGGGCATTGTCTTCGTTCAGTGTCGCAGCGGCGGGAAGAGTGAATGATTTTTTTAAAATATTAATTATCAGGTATTTGTATTGAATTTCTCATGTGTTTTATTGTCGACGCCTCAGGTGATACATTAACTTTTGATATCTCGTTCACCCACATTTCCTCCTGTTTTATCTGATACTTTTCGGCTCTGTAAGCGCATTTTTAGCCAGCGGTACTCTGCCTTTGTGTACAGGGCCGGAGCGCAGCGCCTGTGTCGGTGCAGGGCTGATTTTGCTCGGAAATGTCATGATGCCCATCCGGATTCCGCAGTTTTGTAACCCGGCAGGGAGGGAAAAAAGCTCTGCTTTCTCAGCGGTGCAGCACTATAATGTCGGCCTTTGATCGCATCGGTAGAAGGCTGCGCCGTCGCCGGATGTGTAATTGTCAAATTCAGACACAGGATGATTCATGATTATCAAGCCTAAAGTTCGCGGTTTTATTTGTATCAATGCCCATCCTCAGGGCTGTGCGGTCAACGTGCAGGAGCAGATCGCTTTTACCAGAGCGCAAGGCGCGGTGACTGGTGGTCCGAAGACCGTACTCGTGCTCGGATGCTCTACGGGCTACGGTCTCGCCTCCCGTATCACCGCAGCGTTTGGCAGCGGAGCGAAGACCTTGGGGGTTTGTTTCGAGAGACCGCCAACCGACAGCAAGACTGCTTCCGCGGGCTACTACAACACAGCCGCTTTCCATGATGCGGCTGCTGCAGAAGATATCTATGCTCACACCATCAATGGCGATGCCTTCTCCGCTTCCTGCAAGGAGCAGGTCATTGAACTGTTGAAAAATGGCATCGGCAAGGTCGATCTGGTGGTCTACAGTCTGGCCGCTCCGCGACGCACTGACCCGGTTTCCGGTGAGGTGTACTCCTCCGTGCTCAAGCCAATCGGTTCGGCCTATACGGCAAAGAATCTCAATACCGACACTCTGAAGATCAGTGACATCACCGTTGAGCCTGCCATCGAGGAAGAGATCGCCGCGACCGTCAAGGTCATGGGAGGGGAGGACTGGGAGCTGTGGATGAATGCTCTGAGGGAAGCCGATCTGCTTTCACAAGACTGCCAGACGGTGGCCTATACCTACCTGGGTGACAAACTGACCTGGCCGATTTACGGACATGCCACGATTGGCAAAGCGAAAGAGGACCTGGACCGCGCTGCACGCGCCATCAATGTTCGTCTGCAGGGTGTTTCCGGTGCGGCAAGAGTTGCAGTGCTCAAAGCTCTGGTAACGCAGGCCAGTTCCGCGATTCCAGTTATGCCGCTCTATCTGTCCATCTTGATAAAGGTCATGAAGGAAGACGGCAGCAATGAGGGCTGTATCGAACAGATCCAGCGGCTCTTCACCGAATGCCTGTATAACAGCAGCCCAAGGCTCGACCAAGCCGGTCGCTTCCGTGTCGACGACAAGGAATTGAACCCTGCCATTCAGGCGAAGGTTGAAGCCATCTGGCCTCTGGTGACGGAAGAGAATCTGCTGCAGTTGACCGACTACAAGGGTTACAACAGTGATTTCCTGAAACTCTTCGGCTTTGGTCTCGCCAGTATCGATTACGACGCCGAGACTAC
Source organism: uncultured Gammaproteobacteria bacterium (assembly GCA_903876785.1). GTDB lineage: Bacteria > Pseudomonadota > Gammaproteobacteria > Pseudomonadales > Pseudohongiellaceae > UBA5078. The sequence continues at coordinate 23,327 of CAIRBI010000042.1, read as the reverse complement.
GCCGCTGGTCGCCAGCAACTTCTGAGGCGTCCCATTTTTTCCGGTCAGTTGCCGGTCAGTTGTCAGTCTGCGCTGGCAATATGGTCTGCAACCAGGGATCGAGGGTTTCCCATTCCATTGCGAACATATGGGGAGACATGAATACCAGCCCCGCATCCACCTGAGCGCCCGCGGCACGCAAAGCCGCCGCCGTCTCGTCGAGCCGGTCCTGCCAGCCAGCCTCATCCTGATCACCGATGCGCAAATAGATCGGCATGCCTGCAAGGGGGCGCAAGTTCAGTCCGCGTGGCACCAACGCCGGTATGGCCATGATTCCCGCATACTCCTGAGGCGCCGCTGCGGCGACTTCCAGCGCCGACATCCCGCCGTTGGAGATTCCTGCCAGCAGTGACTTGCCCTTGCGGATCCGCTCGTCTTTCTTCAGCGCCTCTACAAGCAGTGGGATCAGGCGATTGTTCTCGCCCCGGAAGGAACGGGCGTTGGGCGATACCGGTACGGCTACCACATACCCCCGGTCAGCGAGATCCTGCCCCACGCCGCCTTGAACGTCTCTGGCTATTCCTTCCTCTCCGGATCCACCTCCCATCAGAATCACCAATGGATGTGGTGGGGTATTGGACTGGGGTTCCGGATGCAGCAGGTAGACCCCCAGCGTAGTGCCGTCGCTCAGCGTTATTTCCACACGTTCGGCGTGGCTGAGTGTCGCAGCGCACAGCAGGCACAGGCTTATCGATTGCAGAATCAGTCGTTTCATGAGGTTCTCCGGGCGGTTAGAAAGCGGCAGGTGGCTGCGTAGCAGGGCCGCCAGCGGAAGTATTGCAGGCGTGTGCCGGTCCTGTCACCGACTCAGGTATTCAGGTGGCGTACAGCTTGCATGGTTCACACTGCAGTAACAATAGTATGCCAAGATGAAACTATGGCGAGTGGACAAGGATGGAAGGTGGTGAACGCTGACTGCAAATTACAGAATCATGACGGTTCAATTACAGTGCAAGTCGACTGTATCTGGACGTTTTTGGTGCGGAAAAATTACCCTGTAATGCTGAAAAAAGTCGTGCCATTTCAAGTCGTTTCACAAACTATATTTTTCTTTGTCGAGCTATTGACGGCACTCGGACGCCACCCTATGATGCGCGCCGTTCCTACCCCCCTTCTAATTATTCTGATACCCAAATATGCGTATTTCGAGTTTGCTTGTAGCCCTGTTGTTTGCAGCGGTCACCTTTTCACTGTGGGCGCTGATTAACCGTCCTACGGAAGTGGTGCCCTGGCCTGAGCAGATCAGCGGCTTCGCTTTCTCCCCGTTCCGCGCCAATCAGAACGGTATCCTCAATATCATGCCCAGCACCGAGGAAATTCGCGAGGATGTCGAGTTGCTGTCAGGCAAGGCCCAATCCCTGCGTACTTACTCCAGTCTGCGCAGTCTTGCCGAGATCCCCGCGATCGCTGATCAGCATGATCTTGATATCACGCTCGGCATTTGGTTGGGTACCAGCGACGAAAGCGATCAGCAGGAAATCGAGGCAGGCATCGCGCTGGCCAATACTTACGACAACATCACGCGGGTGATGGTAGGTAACGAAACCACCTTGCGCGGTGAATTCACCATGGAAGAAATGGCGACGATGCTGGAACGCGTCAAGAGCCAGGTAACCCAGCCAGTCAGTACCGCCGAGCCGTGGCATGTCTGGCTGAGCCATCCTGAACTGGCGGAGCATGTCGACTTCCTGACCGTGCACATGCTGCCTTACTGGGAAGGTATCGATGTAGATCTGGCCGAAGAGTACATCGTCGACAAGATGAAGCAGCTGGAAGCGGCCTTCCCCGACAAGCCTATTCTGATCGGCGAAGTGGGCTGGCCGTCAGATGGTCGTACCCGCGAGGCAGCGGTCGCCAGCGAAGCCAACGAGGCATTGTTCTTGCGTCGCTTCCTGCATCGTGCAGCGCAGGAAAATTATGAATACTTCCTGATGGAAGCATTCGATCAGCCGTGGAAGGCCCAGAATGAAGGCGGAGTGGGAGCGTACTGGGGCGTTTACGACGTCGAGCGCAATCCCAAGTTCTCATTCGCCGAGCCGATCGTCCGCGTTCCGGACTGGCGTGTACTGGCGGTGATCTCGATTCTCAGCTCGGTCATCATGCTGGGTTTCTTCTTCGCTAACAGCCAGACCCTGCGCACCAAGGGGCACGGCCTGATGGCTCTGGTGGCTTCGGGTGCGGCGACAGTGCTGGTCTGGATCATCTATGACTATTCTCAGCAATATCTGACGGTGACGTCATTCATTGTCGGCGTACTGCTGGTCATCGGCATGCTGGGCGTCATCACAATTCTGCTGACAGAGGCTCACGAGTGGGCCGAGGCGCATTGGTATACGACGCGTCGTCGTCAGATCAAGCCGACGCAGCTGGATTTGTCGCGCGTTCCCAAAGTGTCGATCCATGTGCCTGCTTACAATGAACCGGCCGACATGATGATTGAGACTCTGGACGCCCTGGCACGTCTCGATTACCCGGATTTCGAAGTATTGGTCATCGACAACAATACCCGTGACGAAGCTGTCTGGCGTCCCGTTGAAGCGCACTGCGCCAAGCTCGGAGAGCGTTTCCGCTTCTTCCACGTGGCTCCGCTGGCTGGCTTCAAGGCAGGCGCACTGAACTTCGCACTGGAGCGCACTCACAAAGATGTGAAAGTGATTGCGGCCATCGACAGCGACTACCAGGTAGAGCCGAACTGGCTGCGTGATCTGGTCGGTGCCTTCGAGAATCCAAAAATTGCGATCGTGCAGTCACCACAGGATTACCGTGATCACGACGACAACGCCTTCAAATCGATGTGCTTCGCGGAATACCGTGGCTTCTTCGAGATCGGCATGATCACGCGCAATGAGCGCAACGCCATCATTCAACACGGCACCATGACGCTGGTGCGTCGTGCTGTGCTCGATGAGCTGGGTGGCTGGGGTGAGTGGTGCATCACAGAAGATGCGGAGCTTGGGCTGCGTATCTTCGAAGCGGGCTACGAGGCCATGTATCTTTCTTACAGCTACGGCCGTGGTCTGATGCCAGATACCTTCATCGACTACAAGAAGCAGCGCTTCCGCTGGGCATACGGCGCGATGCAGATTCTGCGTCGTCACACGGCAGAGTTGTTCAGCACCAAGAAGTCTGGATTGACCATGGGCCAGCGCTATCACTTCCTGGCCGGCTGGTTGCCCTGGGTCGCTGACGGATTCAATCTGATTTTCAACATGGCAGCGATTGCCTGGTCCATCGCGATGATAGTTTCCCCGACGCAGATCGATGCGCCGCTGGTGATGTTCTCGGTGCTGCCGCTGTCGCTGTTCGCGTTCAAGCTGTCGAAGATGGTGTATCTGTACCGTTCGCGAGTGAAAGCGAATCTGCGTCAAACTGTTGCGGCCGCCGTTGCCGGACTGGCCTTGTCGCACACCGTTGGACTCGCGACATTGAAAGGGCTGTTCACCGATGACATGCCGTTTGTGCGGACGCCCAAGTGCGCTCGCCCCTCCGCTTTGTTGCAGGCACTGACTGCCGTGCGTGAAGAGTTGCTGATGCTGGTAAGTCTGTGTCTGGCGGTATTTGCCCTCAGTCTGGTACCGCGTGAATATGGCAGCCCAGACCTGCGTGTTTGGAGCATTGTGCTGACGATTCAAGCGATTCCCTACGGAGCTGCCGTGTTGGTGTCTTTTGTCAGTTCGTTCCGTTGGCCGGCTCGTCTGCTCGGTGGTGGTATCAAGCGCAATATCTTCCCGAGAATTCCGCGCGGGGTGTGATCCGCAATAGCTCAAGATTCAAGTAATACCGCAGTAAGGTAAGGGTTAAGCCCGGTTCGCCGGGTTCTTCAGGGTCGCCGTTTGGCGACCCTTTTTTTTTGGACCTGTTCAGGTAGTCTTTCCGGATGACAGCCACCGCGTCTTCATCAACCCGCCTGCTTGGCAATCCCTGGTTGCAGATTCATTTCTGTGTGCTGCTCTGGGGATTCACCGCCATTCTCGGCAAGCTCATCAGCATGCCGTCACTGCCGCTGGTGATGTGGCGCATGCTCATGGTCGCTGCCGTGTTGTTGCTGCTGCCCGCAGTCTGGCGCGGGATGCTGGCCATGTCTTCGCGACATCGGCTCGGATTCATGGTGGCAGGTGTGCTGGTCGCCTTGCACTGGCTGACCTTCTATGGCGCCGTGAAGCTGGCCAATGCGTCGGTAGCGGCAACATGCATGGCACTGGTGCCGATCTTTCTGTGCTTCATGGAACCTATGCTCACGGGCAGTCAATTCAAACGCAGTGAGCTGGCGCTCGGTGTGCTGGTTCTGCCTGGCATCGCTCTGGTCGTAGGCGGCACGCCGGACACGATGAATGCAGGGATAGGTGTTGGAGTGCTCTCAGCGTTTCTGGTGGCGCTCTTCAGCGCGCTCAACAAGCGTTTGATTGCACATGCCGACGCGCTGAGTGTAACGGCGTTGGAAATGGTCAGCGGCGGCGTGTTTCTGGTGATGGTGTCCGTGATCCTGAGTTACTGGCCATTGACCGGGCTGTCTGGTGCATTGCTGCCAGCGCCGGATGAACTGTTCGCAATTCCCGCTGGCGATGACATCGTGTATCTGCTGATACTTGCCTTCGGTTGCACATTGCTGCCATTCGCATTGTCGTTGAGGGCGCTGCGGCAGCTTTCGGCCTATGCGAGTGCGCTGGCGGTGAACCTGGAACCCATCTACGCGATTGTCCTCGCGATACTCATTCTGGGTGAACAGCGCGAACTGCATCTCGGTTTCTATGTGGGCGCTCTGGTTATTCTGGGGGTTGTCTTCATATACTCATTGCAAAGGCGGCGCTGAATCGCTACAAACAGCTTTCGAAAATACTACGCAGATGACGACTCTGAAATGAAGACCCGCAAATGGAGAGACAGGTGACATCAATCGATATGAAGGAAGATATTCTCGCCGTCAATCTTGAGGAGGAGGCCTCGGTTCTTGAGACATTCAAGGAGCTGACACGGCGCTGCCCTGATGAGGACAACGAAGTGCTGCGCGCATGGCTCAAGTCGAGACTGGCTGATGCGGCTACAGAGGGCGAGATTGGTTTTTACCTGGATGAATTCGGTGCGCGTGAAGTTCGTGAGATTCCAGCCAGCGAGGCGCTGCTGATGCTCAATCAGCCACTGATCTGGTCAGAACAGAGCGAAGTGATGCTGCATGCCTATTTGATGACGCAGGCCGGTTGAGGCCTGCTGCCGCGCAATCTGATCTGATTCGCAGTACGAGACAGCAACGATAATGGTTAGTAGAAGATCCACGCTGAAATGGTTTAGTGCCGTCGGTCTCGCCGGAGCCTCCGGCACCTGGTGGTGGCGCTCTCGACCCATTAAAGATGTCCCGACATCTGCCCCGCTCGACGCTCCCGTCGAGTTCGATCAAACCATCGGTGTCCGCACCAGCCCGGTTGGGCTCAATCCGCTGCGCATTCCCCCGTTGCTGGAAGGCGAAGCCAGCGGAACAGAGCGCGAGTTCAGCCTTCAGCTTCAGGAAGGGCTGACGCGCTTCCTGCCGGACCTCGACACCCCGACGCTTGGCTTCAATGGCAGCTATCTGGGGCCGACTCTGCGCCTGCGCACCGGCGAACCCCTGGCCATCAATGTCAGCAACGGGATGCAGGAAGCAACCACCGTGCATTGGCACGGTCTGCATGTGCCCGCTAAGCAGGACGGAGGACCGCATCAGGTGCTCGTGCCCGGAGCCGATTGGCGCGTCAATTTCACACTGGATCAGAAGGCTTCCACGTGTTGGTATCACTCGCATATGTTTCACATGACTGGCCGTCAGGTTTACATGGGGCTGGCCGGGCTGATCATTGTCGATGATGACGAGAGCGGCACGCTTGGGTTGCCATCGGCCTATGGTGTCGATGACATCCCTCTGATCCTGCAGGATCGCGCTTTCGCGGAGGATGGCTCGCTGGCGTATCCGACCGACGTCAGCACTCTGATGCGGGGCGTGCGCGGCGATACCCTGCTGGTCAACGGCACGTTAGGTGCCTATATCGATGTCAGCCATGACAAGATCCGCTTCCGCATTCTCAACGGCGCCAACGCCCGCACCTTCACGCTGGCCTTCAGCGATGGCCGTCCTTTTCAGTTGATTGCCGGTGACAGTTCGTTCCTGGAGAGTCCCCTGACGGTGACGCAGGTGATGCTGGCAGTGGCCGAGCGCGCCGAGATTGTCGTGAGCATTGCCCCCGGAGAGGAGCTGCAGTTGGTCAATCTGCCCGTGGCTCCGTTGCCGCGCAGTTATACGGGTTTGATGAATGGCATGATGCGGACCCTCGATCAGGACCCCTTCGATGTCCTGTTGATCCGGGCGGCAGCGACGCTGACGGTCGCGCCTGCGATTGCCACGACCTTGACGCAGATAGAACGTCTGCGCGCCGAGGACGCGACCGTGACCCGCAAGTTCATCCTCGAAATGGGCAATGGTCCGGGTAACGGCGGTGGCAGGGAAGGGCGAGGCGCCGGTGGCGGCGGCAATGGAGGTGGTAATGGCGGCGGCTATGGCGGTGGCATCTTCAAGATCAACGGCAACCTGATGAACATGAATCGCATCAACTTTGAGGTGAAGGACGGCACCACGGAAATCTGGGTGATCGAGAATCAGTCACCCATGATTCATCCCTTTCACATTCACAAGGTCGCCTTCCAGATTCTGGATCGCAATGGCGTTCCGCCACCTCCTGAAGAACGCGGACTGAAGGACACCGTTCGCGTACACATTGCGGAGACGGTAAGAGTCATTGCGCGTTTCGAGGATTTCCCCGACCCGCAGACGCCTTACATGTATCACTGCCACATCCTCGAACACGAGGATCACGGCATGATGGGGCAGTTTGTGGTCGTCTGATTTTCCCCGTATTATCAGCGTCCGTTGCTTTACTAAGCACACATCAACAACACAGCAACACCTATCAACCCGGACTGGATTGGAATCGAGAGTACCCATGGGCGCACAGTGGAAAGTCAAACATAAGGAGCTTGCGGCGAATGCCAAGGGCCGCATTTTCACCAAGCTGACCAAGGAGATCATGGTGGCCGCGCGCACCGGCGCCGACCCCGACATGAATCCCCGCCTGCGACTGGCGATAGAGCAGGCCAAGAAGGCCTCCATGACCCGCGAGACACTGGAGCGTGCCATCAAGAAGGGGGCAGGCCTGCTGGACGAGGTGGTGCATTACGAGAAGGCGATTTACGAAGGTTTCGCTCCGCATCAGGTGCCCGTGATCGTCGAGTGCCTGACAGACAACACCAACCGCACTTACTCCAGCATGCGCGTGCTGTTTCGCAAAGGTCAGCTGGGCAACTCGGGCTCCGTGTCGTGGGACTTCGATTATCTGGGGATGATCGAGGCCAGCCCGAAGAGCGCGGATGCCGATCCCGAGCTCGCAGCCATCGAGGCCGGGGCGCAGGATCTGGAGCCGGGGGACGAGGGTTCGACCTTGTTCCTGACCGATCCGACCGACCTGGATGCCGTCTGCAAGGCCTTGCCTAACTATGGCTTTACAGTAGAGTCGGCCAAACTGGGTTATCGCTCGAAGAATCCTGTCAGTCTTGGCGCCACCGAGCGTGAAGAGGTCGAGGCATTCCTCGATGCGATTGATGGTGACGATGACGTGCAGACGGTTTATGTTGGGCTGGCCGCTGAGTAACATTAGGAGCAATAGCTATGAGCAAGATCGACATTGGCATCAAAGAATCGGACCGTCTCAAGATTGCGGATGGCCTCAAGCATCTGCTGGCGGATACCTATACGCTCTATTTGCAGACACACAATTTTCACTGGAACGTGACAGGCCCGCACTTTCGCGATCTGCACCTGATGTTCATGGAGCAATACACCGAGATGTCGGTGGCGGTGGATGACATCGCCGAGCGCATCCGCGCTCTGGACGTGGCAGCACCCGGCACTTACAAAGAGTTCGCCAAGCTCAGCTCAATCAAGGAAGTGGAGGGCACGCCGGATGGGCGTGACATGGTGGATATCCTCACCGACGGCCACGAGAAGGTCATCAAGGCGTGCCGCAAGGTCTTGAAGCTGGCGCAGGACGCTGGTGATGAGTCCACGACGTCGCTGTCCTCCGATCGCATGCGCATTCACGAGAAGACTGCGTGGATGCTGCGGGCCACCAACAAATAACCTGTGGGAGCGAGCCCGCTCGCGATTTTATTGCATGCGAACTTCATCGCGAGCGGGCTCGCTCCCACAGTCTATCCCCTATGAACGAAACCTCTGAAGAAAAGCCAGCTCGCCCTCGCGGCGGGCTCCTGCGCTCCAGCGCCGTAACCGGTGGCATGACGCTCGTCTCCCGTGTGCTGGGTCTTGCCCGCGACGTGGTGCTGGCGCGCATGTTCGGCCCTGGCGATGGCACCGATGCCTTTTTCCTCGCCTTCAAGATTCCCAATTTTCTGCGTCGCCTGTTCGCCGAAGGGGCCTTCAATCAGGCCTTTATTCCGGTGCTCTCGGAGTACCGCCGCCAACGTTCTTTGGAAGAGGTGCAGACGCTGATCAACAGTGTGGCGGGCAGGCTGGGCACGGTGCTGCTGGTGTTGACGCTGGGTGTCGTGGTCGCAGCTCCGCTGATTTCAGTGCCAATCGCCTGGGGTTTTCGCGATGACCCCTACAAGTTCAAGCTGTTTGTGGACATGTTGCGCATCACTTTTCCTTATCTGTTTTTTATCTCGTTGACGGCATTCGTCAGTTCGATTCTGAACACATACGACAAGTTTGCTGTGCCCGCGCTGACACCAGCGCTGCTCAATATTTCGCTGATCGCTGCCGCCTTGTTTCTCAGTCCGTTGATGGTCCAGCCCGAGATCGCTCTGGCTTGGGGGGTCTTTATTGCTGGAGTCCTTCAGCTGGTGTTTCAATTACCATTCCTTGCGCGCATGCGCCTGTTGCCGATCCCGCAGTTCAAACCCCGTCACGAAGGGGTTGAACGCATCATGACATTGATGATTCCCGCACTGTTCGGTGTGTCGGTGAGCCAGATCAATCTCTTGCTGGACAGCTTCCTCGCCTCGTTACTGGTATCTGGCAGTGTCTCCTGGCTCTACTTCTCGGATCGTCTGGTGGAGCTGCCACTGGGGATCTTCGGCATCGCCATCGCCACAGTCGTGCTGCCCAGTTTGTCACGCAAGCATGCGGACAAGTCACCAGAGGAGTTTGCGGCAACTTTGGACTGGGCCTTTCGTATGGTGCTGATTATCGCCATTCCGGCCAGTCTGGCGCTGATTCTGCTGGCGCAGCCGCTGATCATCACGCTGTTTCAGGGGCAGAATTTCTCGGTCGATGACGTGGTCAAGGTCACCAGCAGTCTGCAGGCTTACACTTTCGGTCTGCTGGCCTTCATGGCAATCAAAGTGTTTGCTCCGGGTTTTTACTCGCGTCAGGATACCCGAACGCCGGTGCGCATCGGCATCATCGCCATGGTGGCCAACATGGTGATGAACATTCTGCTGGTGTTTGTGCTGGACTTTGCCCACACCGGTCTGGCGCTGGCGACCTCGCTGGCCGCGTTCCTCAATGCCGGGCTGCTGCTGCACGGCTTGCACAAACAGAAGATCTTCCGTTTCCAGGCGGGTTGGCCGGTGTTCCTGCTGCGTATGCTGGCGGCCAATACGGTCATGAGCCTGTTCCTGTGGCTGGTGGCGGGGGATTGGCGGCGCTGGCTGGAGTGGGGGAGCTGGGAGCGCATCGGGCAGATGACGCTGCTGTGTGTGGGCGGGCTGGCGCTCTATCTGCTGACGCTGTTCGTGTGCGGCGCGCGTCTGCGGCACTTTCAAGGACAAGAATAGCGAATACGGTAATAAGGAAAATGCGATTTACGCTGGCTTGTGCGCTGTGGCACTCTGGCCGCCATTAACTGTGGGAGCGGGCCTTGCCCGCGATTGATTTCGCACAAAACCTTATCGCGGGCAGGCCCGCTCCCACAGGGGTCAAATTTCAGAGGTGGATGAGAAGTGATGGACAAACGAGAGAACGACAACCTGCACATCGTGCTGCAGGAAGAGCTGCCCAGCCCGCGTCAGTTGAAGGACGCGATGCCGGTCACAGGAACGGCGCTGGAAACTGTGCTCAACGGACACATGGGCGTGAAGGGCGTGCTCGATCACAAGGATCATCGTCTGCTGGTGGTAGTGGGGCCATGCTCCATCCACAACGTGGAAGAGGCCATGGTCTATGCGCGGCTCCTCAAGCCTCTGGCGGACGAGTTGAGCGATACCCTGTTGATCCTGATGCGCGTCTATTTTGAAAAGCCGCGCACCACGGTGGGTTGGGAAGGGCTGATCTATGATCCGCATCTGGACGGCAGCCACCGCATCGAACACGGCCTGCGCATCGGTCGGCAATTGATGCTCGACATCAACAACCTCGGTCTGCCGATCGCGGTGGAAGCGCTGGATCTGATTTCGCCGCAGTATCTGCAGGATCTGGTGGCATGGACGGCGATTGGCGCGCGCACCACCGAGTCACCCACGCATCGCAAGCTGTCCAGCGGCATCTCTTCCGCCGTGGGCTTCAAGAACGGCGTCGATGGCAGCCTGACAGTCGCCGTCAACGCGATACGCTCGGCGTCTGCCGAAAACTCCTTCATCAGCGTCACCGACGAGGGCAAAGTGGCCGCGTTCCGCACCTCCGGCAATCCGCATTGCCACGTGATTCTGCGTGGAGGAAAAGAGCCCAACTACGCGGCGGAATTCGTGGCGCGCTGCGAAGAAGATCTGCGCAAGGCGTCGCTGCCAGAGAACATCATGATCGACTGCAGCCACGGCAATTCGCAAAAGAATCATCTAAAGCAACTGGACGTTCTGGAAAGCATCACGCAGCAGATCGAGTCTGGCAACAAGTCGATCATCGGCATGATGCTGGAGAGCAATCTGTGTGAAGGCAATCAGCCGATTCCGGCCGATCTGGAGGAGATTCGCTACGGCGTCTCGGTGACGGATGCGTGCATCAACTGGGAAGCCACGGAGCAGGCGCTGCGCGGCATGGCCAGTCGCATCAAGCCACACCTCGCAAAAAGAGCCTGACGAAAATCCTGCGGGAGCGGGCCTGCCCGCGAAGCGTCCTTGCTCCCGCACGCAATCCCCGCCTGCGACTAATGCCTAATCGCGGGCGAGGCCCGCTCCCACAGCGACTACTGTACTAAACCAGATTCTCAAGCACCGACTTGTCGAATGGTTTGAGCCGATCAAAGTGGCCACCCTGCACCTGGTTCGCCCAGTCGGAGTTCGCCAGCAGTGCGCGGCCAATCGCGATCAGATCAAACTCATCGGCTTCCATTCTCTCGATCAGGCTGTCGATGTTCGCCACGCCTGCGCCTTCACCGCGGAAGGACGAGAGGAACTCCTGATCCAGCCCGACACTGCCGACGCTGATGGTGGGCTTGCCGGTAATCTGCTTGGTCCACCCGGCCAGATTCAACGTCGACCCTTCGAATTCCGGCTCCCAGAAGCGGCGCTGGCTGCAGTGGAAAATATCCACGCCCGCGCCACTCAGCGGTTCCAGAAATTGCGCCAGCTCCTCGGGGGTTGTCGCCAGTCGGGCGGTATAGTCCTGCTGCTTCCACTGTGACCAGCGCAGCACGATCGGGAACTGCTCACCGCAAAGGCGCCGTATCTCTCTGATAATCTCGACCGCGAATTGCGTTCGCGCCACCAGAGCGCCGCCGTAGCGATCGGTCCTTACATTGGTGTCTTTCCAGAAGAACTGGTCGATCAGGTAGCCGTGTGCGCCATGAATCTCCACGCCGTCGAAACCGAGGCGTTTGGATTCCAGCGCCGCCTGACCATATGCTCGTACCAATGCTTCCACAGCCTGCAGTGACAGAGGTTCAAACATCTGCTTGCCCGCGCTGACCAGTCCCGAGGGAGACACGTTTGGAGCCTCCGGATGGGGGCCATTTCCCAGACGGCGCGTCGACCCGACGTGCCATATCTGCGGCATCATCTTTCCGCCAGCGTCATGCACCGTGTCGATCACATTCTTCCATCCGGCCAGCGCCTTCTCTCCAAAGAAAGATGGGAAACGGGTGCTGTCGGTGGCGGCAGGATCATTGATCAGCGTGCCCTCGGAAATGATGAGGCCGGTTCCACCCGCAGCGCGCTTGCGGTAATACTCAGCCACATCAGCGCCGGGAATGCCGTCGGGGGAGAAGCCACGGGTCATGGGCGCCATGACGACTCTATTGGCCAGATGCAGTTTGGGATGCTCGAAGGGTTTGAACAGGACGTCAAATTTCATGGATTGTCTCTTGTGTAAAAAGGGGGCGTGTTTGATGAATCGTGGCGGGATGGTGACACTCTGTGACAGGCCAGTCAATTCGGTGCTTTTTGAGGTAGAATCGGCCCTTTGTTGAACCCCGTTGCCTCGGCACCACCTCGGCACCATAACTATTATCGAGCCTCGTACCCTATGAAATCGGTGAAATCTTTAGCCTCCTCGCTGCTGCTCAGCGTTGGAGCCTCCTCGACCTTTTTGCTTGCTCCCGTTGTTATTGCTCAATCTGCCACTCCCCCTGTGCAGCAATCCCAGCAACAGTCCCAGGACCAGGAAGCCGCGCGCGTCACTTATCCAGCGGCGTTCTTCGAACAGTACAGCCCCAGCACGGTGAGTGACATGCTGAACTGGATTCCCGGTATCGGTCTGGCCCTGAACTCCCGTGGCGGGGGCAGCAGTGGCGGCAACGAGCGCGGCCTCGGCAATGATGAGAATATTCTGATCAACGGTGAGCGCGTGGCGGGCAAGAACAACAGCGGCCGCAGCCAGCTCAATCGCATTCCCGCCACGGATGTCGATTACATTGAGATTCTGCGCGGCTCCACCGGCGATCTTGCCGTGCGCAGTGACGGCCAGATCATCAACATCGTTCTCAAGCGCGCACTCGTCAATTCCACCACGACGGCGGAGCTGGGGCTCGATCTCGATCACCACGGCAAGTTCCGTCAAGGCTTGTCGATGTCCTACACGCGGCAGCAGGATCGTCTGAATTATCTGCTCAGCATGACAGCCAACCCGCGTTATCAGATCCTCGAAGGGCGTGAGCGCAACTACAGCGCGCTGATGGCGCCACGAGGCACCATTTTCCGGGAGGAGGAGAGCGATATATTCGATATCGACCTCAACTCCAACATCAGCTATGACATTACCGAGGCTGATCGAGTGACCTTTAACGTCCAGCGTTTCAAGCCCAGCGCTCCAGTGCTGATCGATCGCGTCGTGACAGACCTGACAAAGAATCCGGTGGCCGTCACCTATGAGCGTGAAGATATCCAGGACGACGACTACAACTGGGAAATCGGCGGCAACTACGAGCATCAATATGCCGGTGGCAGCGTGTTCCGTATTCTCGGCATCGTCACCGAATCCAACCAGAGCCGCTATCGCGAACGCTTCCTGCGTGCCAATGCCAATGCGCTGGAAGTGAAGGATCTGGTGCTCAACACCGGCAGCGTCGCCGAGGAGCGCATCGTGCGCGGCTCGCTGAACTGGAAGATAGACGACTCCCAGAATCTGGAGATTGGTGCCGAAGCGGCCCAGAATATCCTCGATTCCAATCTCGCACTGGGCTTGCTCTCTGCGAAGGGACCCGCGACACCCAGGACTGGCAATCTGCCCGCCTCGCCAGTGGACAACGCCAACTCGCGCGTCGAAGAGAACCGCTACGAGCCCTTCGTGCAGCACAGCTGGCAGATCACCCCGTCCATCAGTCTGGAGAGCGCATTGGTAGCGGAGTTTTCCGAGATCGAACAGACTGGCGATGCCAGCAAGAGCCGCAAGTTTGACTTCCTGAAGCCGTCTCTGGATCTGCGCAACGACCTCACCGATACGCTGCAGTTGCGTGCCCGTGTGCAGAAGCAGGTGTCACAGCTTAATTTCGAACAGTTTGTCGCCTCTGCAGACAGCAACGACGACCAGCAAAATACCGAAGCAGGCAACCCGGCGCTGGCTCAGGAGGAGACGTGGCACTATGAGCTGAATCTGGAATATCGCCTGCCGGATGATGTCGGTGTCGTCAACCTGCGCGCCTATTATCAGGACATTTCCAATGTGATTGACCGTCTGGATCTGCGCCCTATGGCACTGCGTCCAGTGGGCGCTACCGGCAACATCGGTGACGCGGTTAAGAAGGGCCTGGGTGTCGATACGAGCACCCGTCTGGGTTTCCTCGGAATGCCGGAGGCCATCGTGACCACTGCATTGCAGCTCGAAGACTCCTCAGTCCGTGACCCGATTCTGGGCGTCGACCGTCGTCTGCAATTCCATAGTCGCGGCAGTGCCAGGGTGGGTTTCCGTCACGACGTGACGGCATACAATTTCAATTATGGAATCGATTACCGTTACAACTTCAACGGTGGCAGCCGCCGCTTTGACGTGAACCGTCTGGAGAACACCATCTTCGATCCGACGATGACAGTGTTTGTCGAGAAGACCTTCTTTACTGACGTCGTGGTGAATCTGGAATCGATGAACTTCCTGGACAATGGCAGCTGCCGTGAGCGTCGCCGCTTCGACCGCCGCATCTCCGATCCGCTCCCATCGCTGATCGAGAACGCCTGTACCACCACTGGCCGTCAGTACGCGATCAAGATCCGCACGACCTTCTAACGACTACCCACAGGGGCTCGCGAATCAGCCCAGTACGGTCTTCAGGCTATCCACCAGATAATCAATGTTTGCGTCGTTGATGCCAGCGACATTGATACGGCTCGAATCCACCAGATAAATACTGTATTCCTTCGTCAGGCGCTGCACCTGCGGCACGGAGATGCCGAGGAAGGAGAACATGCCTTTCTCGTTCTGGATGAAACTGAAATCCTGCGGCACTCCGGCCGCCTTCAAGCGATTCACCAGCAGTGTGCGCAGGCCATTGATGCGCTCGCGCATGTCCGTCAGTTCCGCTTCCCAATCCGCACGCAGTTCCGCATCGGCGAGAATCATCTCGACGATGGTGGCGCCGTGGTCCGGCGGCATGGAGTAGATGCCGCGCGCAGTTGACGCGATCAGACTCGACGCGGCTTTCATGGACTCGGGCGTCTGGCAGATCACAGTCAACGCGCCGACGCGCTCGCGGTAGACACCGAAATTCTTCGAGCAGGAGCTGACCACGATCAACTCCGGCAGCACGGCGCCCAGCAGACGCACACCGTAGCAGTCTTCGTCCACACCATCGCCGAGGCCCTGATAGGCGAGGTCGATGAAAGGCGTGAAACCATTCTTCAGTGCCAGATCGCGAATCGCGCGCCACTGGTCCTGATTCAGGTCAGCCCCGCAAGGGTTATGACAGCAGCCGTGCAGCAGCACCAGATCGCCCACTTTGGCCTGTTGCAGCGTCTGCATCATGGCGTCGAAGCGGATGCTGTGCGTGGCGTAATCGTAGTAGGGGTAGGTCTCGATCTTCAGACCAGCCTCGCCCAGCAGAGGGATATGGTTCGCCCAGGTCGGATCGCTGACGAAGATGCGCGCGCCGGGTTTGCTCTTGTCGATGAACTCGGCAGCAAGACGCAGACCACCGCAACCGCCAGGCGTCTGGAAGGTGCAGCGACGAGCCAGCGTCGCCGCGGCCAGCTCTTTGCCGAGGATCAGCTGCGCGACCAGCTCGTTGTACACGACTGCTCCGGCCGGCCCGACATAAGTCTTGGTCAGCTGGCTGGCGAGCAGGCGGCGCTCGGCTTCCTTGACGGCGCGCATGACGGGCGTATTGCCCAGTTCGTCTTTGTAGACGCCGACGCCGAGGTCAATCTTGCGAGGATTGGTGTCGGCGCGAAACGCGGTCATGAGGCCCAGAATCGGATCAGCGGGCAGGGGGGTTAGTTGTTGAAACATTTGTATTCCTCTTGATTCAGCGTTTGCTTGTTATGCGCGGTGCTCGGACTGTGCACTTGTCTCGCTCCACGGACGAATATTTACGAGCTGTTCGGCGAGGACGGATTCAGCTACTTCCGTGTCATATGCTGCCTGAGCACGCAGCCAATAGCCGTTGGACAATCCAAAGAAACGGCAAAGCCGCAAGTCTGTGTCTGCTGTAATAGAACGATTCCCAGCGACAATTTCCCCAATCCGCTGCGCAGGCACCCCAATTTCTTTAGCAAGTCGATACTGAGTAATTCCCATAGGCTCAAGGAACTCCTCTTTCAGTAACTCGCCAGGCGTTACAGGATCAATATTACGCATTAGTCACCTCCTAATGGTAGTCAACAATTTCAACATCCTCCGCGCCTGCTTTGGTCCAGCGAAAGCAGATGCGAAACAGTTTGTTGATTCGAATACTTTGCTGCCCTTTACGATCATCAGATAAAGCTTCAAGCATGTTACCGGGCGGTATCTTCAAGTCGTCGAGACGGCTTGCAGCCTGAAGCTGGCGAAGCTTACGCAGCGCAATCCGCTCAAAGTTAACGAAGTGCGTTACTCTTACTCCGCCGGCAAGCGTCTCCGTATGCTTACATTTGAAAGAAATGATCATGCTGGAAATAGTAACGCCGCTCGATATTAACGTCAAACGTTACTATCTTGCCCGGTAACATGCTCGGTTACCGACCGGGCATAAGAGGCTCACAGGGACGGAGCCCCTGGGTACCACCGTCCCGCACTAAACCCCGGCATCTGCCCTCGCAACATCGCCCCCACCGCCAGATCATAGTCCAGCCTCTCCCTTTCCCAGCGCGCCGCAGCACAGGCTTCTGGCGGTGGCTGGCGAGAGCGGTTGCTATCCTTCTGCCATCGTACTCATCGCCTGCTCGGCCAATGCGAGCAACGCATCGACACGTTTCTGCGGGAACGTTTTTTCCGGAAGATTTGCCACGTCTTCATCTGCAACGACACATGGATTCTGTGCAGCAAACATCGCTTCCACGGCTTTCATGAAGACCGCACCGTCCTCCGGTGCCATGAAGCGCCACCTGCAACAGCATCTGTTCATTTTCCGGTGTCGCGGAACGGGTCATGGCGCGCACTTTTTCACGCGCGGCACTCAGAAACAAAGCAGTAAGGCCACGCAGCACTCACTCCCACCAGTGCCTGATCGAATTCGCGTAGTATTGCAGCAGCGCATGCTGGCCAGGCTGCACGCGATAGTGATCATCGGCTTCCACCAGCATGCCCCGTTCCGTCAGCATGTCCAGGCTCGCGCTGAGTGTCCGATGCCGCGGTTTCTCTTCCGGCTTCATCGCTGCGCCACGCTGGATCATCGCATCGATCAAACTGTCGCAGCGCCCGAAGATTTCCAGAGAGGTCAGCGCGTCTTCGCCTGCTTTCAGCATGACTACACTGAGCACGGGCACCGGCAGTATCGGCAGCACGAAGCGCAGCGCATCCATCAGGCAATTTGCCAGGTCGTTCACTTGCGGAATACGCTCATTCTTTTGCAGATAATTGAAGTTCAGCGCGCGGCTCTCGCAATAGTCGCGCATGGACACCGGCACACCGAAATTGACACTCGCATAGCCGAAGCGCTGCCAGCGCCGCCGCGAACTGATGAACAGATTGTTGCGGAAAAACGTCCAGATGCGACCGAGATGCTGGCGTTTCGTGAGCCGCCGGGTCTTGTCATCCCAACTCAACAGATTCTGGTCTTCCAGCACATGGTCATAGTTGATACCTACAGGAATGAACACGATGTTGCGGCTCGTGCGCCAGTCGAAATGGCGCAGCATGTAATCGAGAAAGCCCAGCTTCGGTTCCCCCAGATTGCCATCGCGGCTCAGGCCCCCTTCCAGGAACACGGCCTGACAGACGCCGCTTTGGGTGGCGAGATAAACGTAGCGTTCCAGCACTTTGCGATACAGGGGGTTGTTGGAATTGCGGCGGACGAAGAAGGCGCCCATCGCGCGAATCAGGGACTCCAGCGGGAAGATGCGTGCCCACTCACCGACGGCATAGGACAACGTGACCTGATCCGAGGCGAGGTAGCTGATCAGCACATAATCCATATTGCTGCGGTGGTTCATCACGAACACGACGGCGGATTCGGGGTCGATGGCGCGCAATTGTTTGCGATCAGCCGCCGCGACGCGCACCCTGTAAACAAAACGAGTGGCTTTTTTCGCCAGCCAGTAACAGATGCGGTAATACACATAGGCATTGAATGATGGGACGATCTCGCGCGCGAAGTTGCGTACCTGTAATTGCAGCTCATCCCTGGGGATATTCTCCTGTTGCGCGCGCTCCTCTATCAATGCGAGGATTTCCTGGTCGAAGATGAGTTGGTCGATCATCACCTCGCGCTTCGTGCGTTGCAGAGGTCGGATCTTGATGTGCAGGCTGGTATTGAGTCTGTCTACCGCCTGGTTGAGGCGTCGCCGCAGGAGCCAGCGCACACCCGGATAGAGGATGCTCATGACGACCGAGTAGGCGGTAGCCACCACGAGCAGCAAGAATAGCCAGGTGGGAATGTTGACCGAGGTCGCTGGCATGGTTTCAGACTCGCGCTTTGTGCCTGCTCTCTAAAAAGACGCAAGGGCGTTAAAAGGGCTCGCCGTGCCGCCTTTGATCGGATTGATCTGGATCGCCGTTAAAAATTCCCAGCGCTGCAGGCGCGCCGCAGTCGCGGCCACATCCTCCAGATAGCCGTTGTCGACGATTGGCAGACCGATGTTGACCTGTGTCACTTGGTGAATCGGGCGGTTGATGCCGTCCACGCCGGAAGGCTGCACATCGTTCACCGCATCGCCGATCAGAATCGCCACATCTCTCTCCTTCAGAAAGGGCAGCACCGAGGCATGCAAACCGGCTCCGCCCTGACCGTACTGCCAGGGGCCGAGCGCATCGCGCCGTTCCCAGCGTCCGGTGCGCACGAACAATGCATCGCCGCTGCTGATTTTCACGCCGGCGAATTCCTCCCAGGCTAACAGGTCTTCTACGTAAATTGGCGTGCTCGGCTCGAGCCAGTCCACGCCGCGCATGAGTGGAATGTCCACGAGAATACCGCGGGTGACATAGGAGGTCCCCATGCGATCGATGCCGAGATCCTCGCAACCCGTGGCGGTCAGGTTTTGCGGATAGCCGTTGAAGATCACGTATTTGCCATCGACCTCGGAACGGTAATGGCACAGGGCATCGATGTGAGACAGCATGCCATCGTGCAGTGAAAATTGGATCTCATCGAGAGCAAAGGTGGGCTCACCCGTGTCGGGATCGATGCGACTCATCCAGTGTTCGGTCGGGCCGAAGGACTGACTGTCCAGGGATTTCTCTTCAGTGACGAAATGCTGCAGCGTGACTGTTTCGCCGACCTGCACCAGCGCTGCTGCCTGCCGGGTTTTCTCCGGCGTGATCAGGTTGAGCGTTCCGCGCTGATCATCCGGCCCCCAGCGCCCCCAGTTGGACAGTTCGCTTTCCCATTGCTTCAGGGTGTCGAGGGTGACCTTGACTGCTGGGTCCTGTGTTGATGGGTGCGCTGTGAAACTTTCCTGGCTGGATGCGGTGCCTGACAAGAGCGTTGCCAGCAATAATGCGCTTGCATGATTCTTCAAATTGCGTTGACTGATCATAGACACCGACCTCTTTTGAAGTATTGGAACAAAAAGACTATTGATACTGAATAGCGTGCGTCGATGCGGCCAATGGCAGGTTCAACAGGCCACCGGTGACGAGTGTGCCGCTGCCCTCCAGAATGCGATAAATCTCCACGCTGTAGGGATGCATCACAGCATACTGCTCCACCGAACTGCTGCGGCGGCCTCGTCCAGTTTCTCCAGAATCTCCGTAGTGGACATATAGATGCCGGGTGGCGCACCCACGTCCTGTGCCAGTGATACGGCTGGCGACAATGGAAGCAGTAGCAAAGAGAGCAGAAAGATTTTCATTGCTATCAACCTCGACAGGATGGGTTGGAGAAGATTGCGCTAGCGGTCAATAATCCGGTAACCCGACGGGGTGTACTCGATCGAACTGGGAAAATCCAGTTCCTCAATTCTTGAATGTCCAACATAGACGGCGTCATCTGGCTTTCGACTCACGCCATAACGACGCATGAATTCGCTTTCCTCAGCGCGCGATGGTAATTGTCCGGTCAGCGCCATGCGCACGACCTTTGCCACTTCCTCTGGCCTGTCAATCTGGGGGTAGTGATCAGCGGTAGGTAGAATCCAGTAACTACTGGGAGCCTCACGGTCGTCCAGGTAGGTTGACCACACATAGTTGGGGATGCGCACTGGATTGACCCCGTCTGTCAGCCCCCACAGATAGGCCACTGGTATCGGGCTGTGCAGCAGGTTTTCCAACCAGCGCGTCTCGTTCGCCTGACGCTCCAGCAAATAGCGCCCTACATGCAATAACGCGCTACTGCCATCGTTAAAGGCGAAGATATCGGAATAGGCGAGCGCCTCGGGATCGCCGTCAGTTGCCCGTGATTGAGCCTTGCGTGCCGCTATCATGCGCGGCCCCGCCTCGGCATCAAGCAACGCCAGTTGACCTGGCGCCAGATTAGCCAAAGGGAGAAACATGCCGCTATTGGACAGGAAGTGGTAATTGATCTTGTATTCCGGATCCGGGTTGGCGAGATAGTTGCCCAGGAATGCGAGTCCGATACTGACTCCACGATCATGAGTGAAAAGTGCAAAATCGTCGAAGCCGACTACTTCGCGAACAAAATAGTCAACGATCTGCGCATTCTCGGCCAGCATGTAAGAGAAACCGTCCAGTGGTTTGTCCGAGAATCCGGAACCGGGAAAGTCCAGCGCCGCGATATGGTATTCGTCTTCCAGGAATGGAATCATCTTGTAAAAATCGAAACTGGAATTTGGAAATCCATGAACGATTACCAGCTTCGGTTTGCTCTCATCGCCCCAGGTGCGATAGAAAATATTGACCTTCTGCGAATTATTGTCCGGGGTGGTGGATGTCCATTCGAAATAGTCTCCCGCCTCGTACCATTCCCGCGCGAGATCAGAATAGAAAACGAAGGTTTCGTCCTGTGCATACAGTGTCTGGGCGAAAATCGCCATTGCTGATAAAAACGCCAGATTCTTCAATGACAGCATTTGTCTTCTCTCTTCACACCACGGGGACGAAGTCGACTGCGGTCCCACCCGCTTCCTGCCCTCATTTCGCTTCCCGCCGGGTAATAGACTCCCAGCAGATTAGATCATCCAACTGCCGGCTTCAACCCTGCCGGGTAAATGTCGCGCCAGTCAGCGACGTTCTCTGGACTTCTGGTAAAAAATTCACCAGTATTCGATTCCTCGGGTTGCCACCTAAAACAGACAAGGAAAACGCTCAATGACGCGAAGGATCACAGTAAAGTCACCTGCCGCTCTTAATAAATCCTCACTGCGCATGTGCCAATTTCTTATGCCTCTTCAGTTACCCATCATCATACTGTTCATTCTGATATTACTCGGTAGCACATCGGGCGCGCTGGCACAGGCACGCATTACCCCTCGTGTACTCGATCCTGAGGCGGAACTCTCGGCGATTCTACTGGGGACCGGTGTTCCTATCCCTAACCCGAGTCGGGCCACCGCCTGCACGGCCATCCTCGTCGGCGAGCGGGTTTTTCTGGTTGATACCGGGCGCAATTGCATTGTCCCCTTGGACCAGGCCGGTATTCGGGACATCAATGGTGTGTTTTATACCCACTACCATTCGGATCATTTCATTGGTCTGGGAGAGATACTGCTGAATTTTGCGATCGCTGGCGTGGATCACTCGATCCCGGTGCGGGGACCGGTGGGTGCGCAGGAAGTGGTTGACGGTATCGTAGCCACCTATCGACTCGATCTTGAATATCGACTGGCGCATCACGGCGATAAATTCAGTGCCGCCGTAATGAAACCAACCGTTACCGAACATTCACCCGGCGTGATATTCGACGAGCAAGGCCTGAAGGTCACCATGTTCAATGTGTGTCATCAACCGATCGAGCCGGCGGTCGGCTATCGCTTTGAGTACGCGGGCAAAACCGTCGTCGTCTCGGGTGATACCAATGTGTGCCCTGAGTTTGCAGAAGGCGCGCGCGGCGCGGACCTGTTAATCAGTGAAGTAGAGAACGCCGCGATGTTTAACGCGGCCACGGCGCTAGCCCGCAGCGCCAACAATTCGCGCCAGGTAGCGATGATAGAAGAAGGCGTGGCTTATCATGCTGAATCTCTGGCACTGGCACGCATGGCGCAGGAGGTCGGCGTGAAGAAACTGGCGTTGACACACTTGTTTCCGTCCATCGCGCCGACTGATCAAGCCGAAGCGCAATTTATTCGTGGCATGAGCGATTTGTATACGGGCCCGATTATCGTCGGGCGCGACGGCATGGAAGTCGCCCCCTAGGCATCAGCCGTGGGCCTTTGAGAAGGAGCGGGATCCTGGGTCTTCGACACTGCCGAGCAGTACATGATTCGCGTCAGTGTCGTTCCGATCAACAGGAATAGCCCAGGGCCTTCGCCTTACTGCCAGGCGGCTTCGTCGAGATAGGGGTATTCCACCGGTTTCGAGCAAGCAATCTCTGCTTTCCAAACCATAGAAATCGTCAGGGTCCGTACATCCATCCTGTGACGGCATTGCCATTCCATGTTGTCTGAGTTAGCCTGCTGGTCGAGTGCATATTGACTACCAATTCATACTTTTGATCCCGACAGCAGACTCAGACATCAAGGAGATTCGCGTGAATTCGCCCGCTTCAAACTCCCGACTGAAAGTGTGGATCGGCGTTGGTTTGCTGACCGTTTCGCTGAGCGTTGTGCTCGGTTTTTTCCTGCTCTCTGCCATTTGCCCGTGTGCCACTTCGCCAGGAGGGTTGCTGTTCGGTGAACGAGTAGAGACTCCGGTGGCAGACTGGAACGACACCGCCGCCAATGCGGAAAATCTTTGCCAGATTCAAATATGGGCAGGCGTCCGCCCACATTCGGTTAATCTGAATTGCATGGCCACACCTGAAGGTGAACTGTTTCTTAGCTGTTCTGTCTGCGATCGGAAGTACTGGGCTGCGCAAGTGGATGGAAACGAGCCAGCCATGTTGAGGTTGGGAAATCTGGTCTATCCGGTGACTTTGAATCGCGAAACTGATTCGGCGGTCATGGATCGCGCGTTCCGGGCAAGAACATTGAAGCTGCAATATACCGACCTGGAAACCATGGTCACCCCGCGTCCTCCTCTTGATGAGCAACGCCCTGAAGGGTGGTGGACGTTTCGCGTAACCTCGCGTTCCTGAATTAATGCCGATTCTTTTCGTGTTCCCGCTCTTGGATACGACGCTCATGCGCTTTTCTTTCGTCATCTGCGCTTGAGTTCGCCGCTGTCCTGAGGCGAAATTCATCCAGCGCGAGTTTTGCCTCCT
>CAIRBI010000041.1 GCA_903876785.1 uncultured Gammaproteobacteria bacterium | reverse complement strand
CAGCTTGTCCTGCGCAGCGGCGCGCACCAGTTCGATACCATGACGGCGCCCCCACTCCGGGCGCGCCTCGCGCTCTTCCCAGACGGACATGCCCTCGGAGAGCCAGCGCGGCATGCGGTTGTTGGTCATCTGCAGCGTGAAGACGTGCACGAGTTCGTGCCAGAGAATCTCCTGCCAGTTGGCGCTCAGAGTTCCGGGAGAAATCAGCGTCACCACCTTGCCGAAGCAGATGCCGACCAGGGGGCCGATATCGGGCAGGCCGACCGAGCGCACGGCGAAATCCTCGGTACGTTCGAACACCTCGATCAGCACCGGCCCCTCCGGCTCGAAGCCGTACTTGGCGGTCAACGTGGTCCAGCTCTCTTCAAGCAGCGGTTCCATGTAGGGCCACAGCACGTCGGAGTCGCGCTCACTCATGCGCACTGTGAAGTGCTCGGTATTGTGAGTGATGTAGGTCTCCAGCGTGTCGAACATCTTCAGCATGTTGGAGGTCATGACGTTGAAAGGATCGTTCTCGAACGCCAGTTCCAGATGCTCACGCCCTTCATCCTCTCTGCCGAGGCGAATGAGGTTGCTGCCCATCACGGTATGGCCCTGCCAGTAATTCGGGTCCGCCTCCAGCGCCTTGGTAGCAAAGGCCACAGCTTCGGTGAAGCGGTAGTTGTTGCCAAATACGTCGGCGATATCGCCATAGAAGCGCGCATTGTTCGGGCTGAAAGACGCGACCCGCGCCTCCAATTCCTCGAACTCGGCTTGACGCTCGAACAGGGCCGCCTGTGCTGCCAGAAGGCTGAGCGCCTTCAGGGCTTCCGGATTCACTTCGAGTGCCGCTTCGAGATACGTCAGTGCCTCGTCGCGACGATTGTTTAGCAGCAACAGCATGCCCATCGTCTCCAGGGCAGCCACATCGCTGGAATTGACGTTCAGCGCAAACTGCAACGAGCGCTCGCCGCCACTGATCTTGGCCTGGCCAATCAGTGCCGGGGCATAGCGCCGGTTGATGGCCAGAGCCGCGTTGTACGACTTCTCGGCATCCTCGACGTTGTATTTCTCCATGAAGAGATCGCCCCACAGAACCTGAGCCTCGAGATTCTCGGGATCGATGCGGGTGGCTTCGCTGAACAGGCTGTTGGCGTCGTGAAAGCGATCGAGCAGCCAGCTTGCGACAGCCACCATGGCGATCTCACCGGCATCAAACACCAGACCGGTGTCATAGCGGGCGATGGCCGCATTGAGTGGCACAATGGCTTCGTCACGACGCCCTACAAATTGCAGGACGCTGCCGTACTGGACCAGTGTGCGCACGGGCGGAGTGGTGTTGCCCTCCACCACTTCGGCCAGCACGCGGACCGCGTCGGCAGATTTGCCGGTGGCGCGCAGCAGTTCGGCGAGTTGCGTACTCAGCAGTGCCGAGGCAGCATAGTCATCAATCTCGTCTTCCAGCAACTCGATCGCCGCCGCATATTGGCCTGTACCAGCGTAGGCCTGGCTGGCGCCCAGCACTCCCGCCTCTCTGTCGATGCCGTCCGTACGCAGAAACAGATCCACCGCCGCCGCATAGCCACCAGTCTTCATCAGCTCCTGAGCACGCTCCAGCGGCGGAGCTTCTCCCACGACGGGCTGATCCTGATCCTGAGTTTGATCCAGGTCGAGACCGGGTTGTGCGAAGGCGGGCAGGCTGCCGAGTCCTGCAGATGCCAACCCGATGGCCACAGACAGGGCCAGCGAAAATGCTGCCCGCGAGCGCCGCGCGCCGGGGCAGGCAGGAAGATTCCTGTACAGTCGAAGATTATGGAAGTTCATTGTACCGTCCCGTTTTTCTAGCCAGTTCAACAAGTAGGGTTTCCAACCTGTCCCAGTATTCCGCTTCGAGATAATTGGCCTTCTGACCACGCAGCAGGAACACGGAGCGCTCCAGGTCCTGCATCTCGGTAAACAATTGCTGCGCCTCGGCAGACGCTTTCTGCTGGCCGGTGCTGGCAATATCGAGATAGGCAATCTCGGCAAGGCCGCCATCGCCGGCACCGGAGGCAGGCTCCAGACTGAAGACGGCATCGCCGTTATCATCCAGCACGGCGCGCTCGGTAGGCAGACGACCCTGATCGCGATACCAGCCGATGACGCTCTGACTGGCGTAGGTGTAGGCTTCCAGCACGGAGACACGGCCGTTCTTGTCGCGATCGCCCTGGCGCTGGTCCAGTGCGTCGATCAGATACGCCGTGAACATCGGGTCGTAGCGTTCCGCCGCCGAGCGGGTAGCAGAAAGAATGACTCGGCCCGGCGCTGACAGCGCAGCGGAGAATTCGTAGCTGGCGCTGGTGGTATTGATGACCACGAGATCCGGCTCGTTGAAGGGTTCCAGCAGCCGCGCGAATTCCCGCCCGGTCATATCCGGCCCGACGATATTGAACTTGGCATCTTCTTCGATGCCCGTATCGGAACGTGCGCCGTGGCCGATCAGGATGACGGTGACCTGATCGCCGGGGCGCACCTGTTCACTCAGATCGGTCATCGCGGCTTCGATGTCCTCCCGGCGCGAGCTGCCGTCGACACGGAAATTCGGCTCGGCACCTTCCGTAGTAAAGGCTTCGCCGTCGTCGACGAGCAGGGTGATCGTTTCTTCGCTGTAGCCATAATCCTTCGACAGCAGATCGTGCAGCGCCATCGACCACTGCCGGAAGCGTGTCTTGATCTCGTCCGAAGCAGCAGCGCCGGTGATGATGACGGCCACTTTGCGGGCGCCGGGGACGTTGCGGAAATAGACGTCTTCGTTGCTGTCGGTCGCCAGCGCCGGGGCGGCAGGATCAGCCGTCTGTGCGATCAGAGCTGAACCGCCGAGCAGCATTCCCGTGGTCATTGCCGTCAGCAGCAACGCGCTCATCCACTTTGATTTCATCATGACAGCCCCTTGAGACGACGCGCCATCCAGTCGGCGCACAGCATCAGAATCAACAGCGCCAGCAGCAGCGGCGAATCCCACAGGTCCTCCTGTACTTCGCGCGAGTAGGCATTGGGAGTGTAGGTAATATCGGTGGCCAGTTGGCCGCTCTGCTCGAGGTTGTAATATCTGCCGCCGCTGGCCGCCGCGATGCGTTCCAGCAAACCGGTATCGCGCCCGGCGGCGGAGAATTCGCGCAATGACGGGGTAACCACGAAGGCGGTGTTCTTCTCGGTGTCGCTGCGGTCCGCCTCACCAGCCGCACTGGCGACATCTACCAACACGTTGAAGACGCCCTCGGTCTGCACCTCGAAGTTCGCCCGGTAGACGCCATCCTCGTCGATATTCCACTCCATGGCAGCGTCATAGATTCCGCCTTCAGGATCACTCAGATGCACCCACACAGAGGCGTTGTTGTCAGGCACAAAATTGATGTCGCGCACGGTGGCCGTGACATTGACCTCATCGCCGACGTGATAGAACTCGCGATCGAAGGTCACGGTGACACGCTCCAGCGCGGACACCGAAAGCCAGCGCAGCATCTGCCGCCAGATGCGTTCGTGGGACTGATCGGCGACCGGCATCATCATCTGCCAGCGCCAGGTGCTGGCACTGGTGATCGACATGCTGCGGCCACTGCCGTAACGCTGGGTGGCGATCACCGGCAGCAACTGATTCTGGAACTGCAGCAGCGGATGCTCCAGCAGGACGGTGGCACCCGGCTTGGCACGCCCGGTCACATAGACGCCCTGCAACTGGGGCAACTCACGCCACAGACGCAGGTTCTCGGCGTCTTCACTGTGCAGACGCAGCAGCTCGGAGTACTCGCCGGCATCGGTCAGCTGCGGCGTGAACAGCTCGCCAGTCGGATGGCTGCCACGGGTGATGCCGCCTTCCAGGGTCTGTGGCAGCAGATTGGAACTCACCAGCGTCACCGGCAGGATATCCGCCAGCGTCGTGTCCACGAACAGATCGTCCATCATGCCAGCTACCAGCAGGCCGCCACCGCGCTCGGCGACGAAGTCCTGGATCATGGTCAACTGCTCTTCGCTGAAGAAGTCCTTGCTGATATCACCAAGGATGATGGCCTCATATTTGTAGAGTTCCTCGATAGTCTCGGGAAAACCACTGCTCAACTCCAATGGCGTCTCGATGCCCTGGCGGTAGAACTTGCCGGGGCCGGTCTGCAGATAGGTCGCCAGCCGCAATGAGCTGTCGCCTTCCACGGCACGGCGGATGAACTTGTATTCGTTGCGCGGGTGGCCATCGACATAAAGGATATCCAGCGGCGGCTTCTCGGTGTTGTCGACGAGGAAGCTGTAACTGTTGTTCTGCAGCACGATCTCGCCTTCCTGCTCCGCCACCTGCAGACGGTAGACGATGGCTTCCTGACGCTCCGGGGTCAGTTCTATGTCGAAGCGCTGCGTGGAGTTGTCCTGACCGAGCACAACCTGCTGGGTCACCACCACGTCCTCGCCGTCGAGGATGGAGAGTTCGACCTGCGCACCCTCGAAACCCTGATTGCTGACCGCGACGTTGACGTTGAATACCGAACCTTCCAGCACCGTCTTGGCCGCACTGACATCGACGATGCCGACATCCTGAGGAATGTTCTCCTGCCCGACACCGACAGTGAAAACAGGAATCTGCCTCGCGCCGAATCCCTGTGCACGGGCGACGGGATCGACTCCGCCGTTGTCGGCGCCATCGGTGATCAGCACCAGACCACCCAATGCCAGCCCGCTGAGCTGGTCATCGACGTACTGCAGAGCCTGATCGATGGATGAGGCCGTGCCTGCGGCCGTCAGAGCGCCCGGCTCGGAGATGCGCTGGGTGCTCTTGTCGAAGCGGAACGTTCGTACCTGGAATGACTCGCCGAGGGGCTCGACGATGCCATCGTCACCGTACAGCAGGTCGCTCACCGCCGCTGCGCGCGTCTGTGAACCACCAAGATCGGCGATGGACAT
>CAIRBI010000040.1 GCA_903876785.1 uncultured Gammaproteobacteria bacterium | reverse complement strand
GTGAACTGGAAGTGCCATTTCAGCTCGCCAGTGTCGGCGTCGAGCGCGATGACGGAGTCTGAATACAGGTTGTCACCGGGACGCTGCGCAGCGTTCCAGTCCGGGCCCGGGTTGCCCACGCCCCAGTAGGTCAGGTTCAGTTCGGGGTCGAAGGAGCCGGTGATCCAGACGGGCGCGCCGCCGTGTTCCCAGTCGTCACCTTCCCAGCTCTCATGACCGGGCTCGCCGGGGCCGGGAATGGTGTAGAACTTCCAGGCCTCTGCGCCGGTTTCCGCGTCATATGCCACCACGAAACCGCGTATGCCGTACTCACCACCGCCCACGCCGACGATGACCTTGTCCTTCACGATCAGCGGCGCCATGGTGATCGAGTAGGCGTAATTCACATCCCCCACCTGGACCTTCCACAGCGGCTTGCCGTTGATGCGGTCGATGGCGATCAGGTGGGCGTCCTGCGTGCCCATGTACACCTTGTCCCCCAGCACCGCGACGCCGCGATTGTTCGCGCCACAGCAGACGCGCGCGTTTTCGGCATTGGTGTGACGGTACATCCAGAACACTCGGCCTGTCACTGCATCCACCGCCATCACGTCGTTCGGACGCTGGGTGATGTACATGATGCCGTCCACGACAATCGGGTTGGTCTGCCATGCGCCGAACACCTGATTCTGCAGTGTCCACTTCACTTCGAGGTCGTCGACGTTGCGCGGCGTGACCTGTTCCAGTTCGCTGTAACGCTGACTGGAATAACCGCCGTTATACGTGAGCCAGTTCTGCGGTTCGTCGGCGGCATTGAGGATGCGGTCGTATGTAACCTGCTGGTCTTGTGCACTGGCGGTCAGCGAGCCGAACAAGCTGCCAATACTGAGAGTGAGGATCAAAAGTGTGTGCAGCGTTCTCATTGCAGGCCTCGCAGTGTCAGCAGGTAGCCGACCAGATCAGCGACTTCTTCGCTGGAAAGAGTAGTGGGTTGATGTACTGGCTCGCTGCTGAGTTCGTAACTGACCAGATCCTCCTTGACGAAGGAGCGCAGTTGTTCGTTAGAGTCGATCAGCTGAACGGTATAGGTGTCTTCATTCAGGCGTCTGCCGAACACGGTCTCCTCGCGCCGCGTGACGATGCGCACGGCCCGGTTGATCGGCAGCAGCGTCGCGGCGGGGTCGACCATGCTGTTCTGCAGAATCGCCGGTGTGCGCAGGATGCCGATCTCACTCAGGTCCGGCGCCGTGCGCGGCCCCTTGCCGTTGATGCGATGACAACCGGCGCAGTCGCCCTTGCCTTCAAACAGCGCCTTGCCACGTGTCGGATCGCCGATGCTGATGGCCACGCCGGACGGGTCGAAGCCCGCGCGGATGTAGGCGATCACGCCATTCAGCTCTTCCGGGCGCAAAGTAAACGCCGGCATGCGGCCCCCTGCCGCGCCTCCGGAGATGACACCCACCAGATCATCATCGGTCCGCGCCGTGCGGAACTGGCCCAGACGCAGATTGATGCCATCCACGGTCTCGCCCTGCGGCCCGTGACACAGGGCGCATTGCTGAACGTAAACGCGTGATCCGGCCAGGATCGCTTCGCTGGTGTACTGGTGGTCGGATTCCTGAGCCAGACTCTGGCCGCCCGCTGTGAGCAGCAGGAGGCAGGCGAGGTGACGCAGGAGGGGAGAGAAAAGAGATTTGTGCCGTTGTTTCTTGTGCGGATAGGTCACGATAGGCAGCCTTCAGTGGTTTTTGTTATGTTCAGCGGCAAGCAGAATAATCCCAAATTTTCCAATGGTCTATCGATAAGTGACGAGAAGCGGCACAGCGATAAATGACCTATCAACCAGAGCATCGATGCCGGTAGAATGGTTATCCAATAGCCAGCCACAGAGCTGGCAACTGTAGAGGGTTCTGTCTGGAACTCCATCTGGATCTTTTATGTTGAGTCACACCGCTGCCATGTCTCGTCTGCGCGTCCTTGTCGCCGCGCTGTCCATTCTCCTGCTCGGTGCCTGTCAGGCCGCGAACGTGCCACGCTTCGACCGCCACGTGCTCGATGAATCCTTCGCCGGGGGCTACGGGGTGGAGATCGCCGATGTCGATGGCGATGGACTCGACGATATTGTCAGCCTGGCCACCACGCCCGCGCAGTTTGTCTGGTATCACAACCCCGACTGGCAGAAATACGTCATCTCCAGCGAATCCACCGGCAATATCGCTACTGCTCCCCATGACATCGACAGAGATGGCGATGTCGATCTCGTGCTCGCCAGCGCCTTCAATCTAAGCGCCTCCACCGAGGGCGGGCTGGTGCACTGGCTGGAGAATCCGGGCAGCTTCAGCAGCAACGCCGCGGCCAGCCAGAACTGGCCGCGTCACTTCATCGATCAGATCCCGACCTCGCACCGTGTGCGCTGGGCAGACGTCAATGGCGATGGCACCAAGGAGCTGATCAATCTGCCGATCATAGGAATCGGTGCCGTCGCGCCGGACTATGCGGTTGGCGCGCAGCTGACCGCTTACACTGTGCCTGCTGATCCGCGCACCGGAACCTGGGGCAAAGTAGTTATCAGCGACACACTGGAAGTTGCCCATGGTCTGGGAATTATGGACTGGGACGCCGATGGGCAGGATGATCTGCTGATCGCCAGTTTTGGGGGCGTGCAATTGATTCAGCTCGCCTCACAAGGCCGCTTCGTGGACCAGAGCACGCTGGGCGTGGGCAAGGAAGGTCTGCGCCCCGAACGCGGCAGCAGTGAGGTCGGCGTGGGGACACTGCGTGATCATGGACGTTTCGTCGCCAGCATCGAACCTTGGCATGGCAACGAGGTCGTGATCTATCGGCCGGATGCCACGGGCGCGTTGCCATGGCTGCGGCAGGTGATCGAGACAGAAATGGTCGGAGGACATGCGCTGGTCACCGCTGACCTGAACAACGACGGCAACGACGAGATCATCGCCGGGCATCGTTCGAGCCCCTTCGGTCTGTACATCTATCGCTATGTTCACGACAACGAGCAGGACACTCCGCAGTGGGTCCGCAGCACGCTGGATGCCGGTGGCATCGGGGTGGCGGGCTTGGTTGCCGGGGATTTCAACAACGATGGCTTCAAAGACATCGTGGCGGTGGGGAGTTCCACTGCCAACGTCGTGCTGTTCGAGAATCGGGCGCGGTAAGCAGCGCCGCTGTTTCTGTCTACTCGCCAGCTGCTTTCGGCGGCACCAGATTGCCAGCAATCCAGACCTGACTCACTGACTTGGTGTTGCTGATGTCCTCAAGCGGATTGCGGTCGAGCACCACGACATCCGCCCACTTGCCCTCTTCCAGCGTGCCCAGATAATTCAGGCCCAGGCAATCCGCCGCCACCGAGGTCGCTGATTGCAGCACCTGCATCGGCGTCATGCCTGCCTCCACCATCATGCTCATCTCCATATGCTCGAAGTAGCCCTGAAAGCGCGTCACCGGCCCGCTGTCGGTGCCCATGGCGATCTTCACGCCGGCATCCGACAACAGCTTGAGGTTGGTGATCGCCCTCGGTAGTGCGATGTTCTTGTAGTGCTGTGCGTTTGCGCTGTCACGCATGGCCTGCTGGCGCTGAGGTTCGCGCAGCGTGCTGATGACTGCGGGGTCTACTTCGCTGAGGAAGAAGGGATCGCTGAAAAATGGCGGCTCACTCTCGTAGACGAAGGTGGAGACCTCACGGGTCAGCGTGGGGCTGTAGCAGACATCGGCGCCCTTCATGGCGTCGATGAATTCGCGGCCCACCTCTGCATCGCGCACGCTGTGGGCGATGAAGTCGGCGCCTGCCGCCAGTGTGGCCTTGGCGTCGGCCAGGGTGTAGGTATGCACCGCCAGAGGGATGCCGCGCGCCTCGGCCTCATCGGCGATGGCCTTGTAGATCTCGGGCTCCATCTTGCTGGTGCGGCCGAGGTTGTCATCTACGCGGATCTTGAGGAAATTGGGGCTCTGCGCGGCGATGCCATTGACGTGCCGCAGCGCGTCCTCGACCGTCGTGGCGGCGATCACCGGGCCTGCCACCATCAGCCGTGCGTAGTTGATGAAGATCGGGTCTTGTTCATTGCGGATGGCAAAGGCTTCGTATTCGTCATCCCCCAGACTGTTGACGGTGGTGATGCCGTAGCGGGCATAAAGGCGCAGTTGGCGCCCGAGATTCTCGACATCGTAGAAGCCAGTCTCCAGACCTTTCACGCCGCCGACGTGGCCATGGGCGTTGATCAGCCCAGGAATGAGCGTCTTGCCACTGACATCCACACGCTCCGCTCCCTCGGGAATGCTCACGGACGCGGCAGGCCCGACGGCGACAATGCGTCCGCCAGTACTGACGATCACGCCGTTCTCGATGGTGGCCGCCCCGGTGCCGTCAATGATGTTGCCGCCGACAAAGGCGACGGTGCCCTCGCCTGCTCCTGCGCTGGCGCTCAGGCAGGCAATTGACAGCGCTAGAAGTGCTTTTCTGGTGTTGCGATACATGTTGCTGTGCCTCTTTTGAGAACCTGGTTTTGAGAACCTGATTTGAGTGTCGGGCCGCTGAATTGACAGGCGAACGGGAGATGTAGGTTAATGCTTTCAGCGAATAAAACAATCACAGATGGCTGAGCGGAAGATTCAGTATGGAAAATATGGATATTAATACCGACGTCTTGCTGGATCTGCTCTACACCTACAGCCCGAAACTTGGCGCAGCGCTGCTGACGCTTTTCATCGGTCTGTGGATCGCCAACTTTCTTGTCGACTTCATCAAGGGATTGTTGACCCGCAGCAAGGTCGACCCGTCGTTGCAAACCTTTCTGAGCAGTCTGTTCGGAATTCTCTTCAAGATCATGGTCTACATCACCGCGCTGGGCGTGCTCGGCGTAGCGATGACCTCGTTCGTAGCCATTCTGGCCTCGGCCGGTCTGGCTATTGGTCTGGCCCTCTCGGGAACACTGCAGAATTTTGCAGGCGGCGTCATGATCTTGTTCTTCAAGACCTTCAAGGTTGGGGATGTCATCGAGGCGCAGGGGCACACCGGCATGGTGAAGGAGATTCAGATCTTCGTCACGGTGCTGACCACGGCCGACAACAAGACCATCATAGTGCCCAACGGTCCGCTGGCGACCGGGACCTTGACCAATTACTCCACACAACCGATCCGCCGCGTGGATTGGACATTCGCGATAGCCTATGGTGACGACGTCGATCACGCCTATGCCGTGCTGAAGCAGCTGGCCGCTGAAGATGCGCGAATTCTGGCAGACCCGGAGCCTCTGTATGCCGTCGGTGCACTTGCCGAAAGTTCGGTGAATATCGTCGTGCGCGTGTGGGTGAGTGCGCTGGATTACTGGCCGGTTTTTTTCCGCATGAACGAGCAGGTGTACAAGCGTTTCGCGCAGGAAGGACTGACGATTCCGCGGCCGCAGCGCGATGTGCATATTCATCAGGAGATGAATAGCCCGACGTCTTCACCATTTAAAACCTAAAAGCCCAGCGGGAAATAGAATCCGGCGCGCACGCTCCGGCTCTTCTTGTTGTAGTTGACCAGTGCCTCGCCATAGCCCTCGTAGTAGCTGAGGATAAAGCGGCTGTTGACCCAGCGCGACATCGGCAGGATCACATCGGCCTGGTAGCTGATCTTCTTGGTCTCGTGCCCCTTGAGCATGCGCACATCGACGCCAACCCAGTTGTTGAATTCGAAGTGCGTCGTCACCTCCACGTTGCCCAGATAGTCTTCGATGTCGAGATTGTGCTCGCCAAGCTTCACGACTCTCCATGCCTTGACCGACCAGCCGAGCATTTCACTGAGACGGAATTCGCGCTGCACGTAAAACCTGTCCCAGCTTCTTGAGCGCAGGCCGTCCAATCCGTTGGACTGATGCTCGTAGCCTGCAAGGTCGAAAATATGCAACCGAGTCCGATTGCTCGGCCGTGCCAGCGCCTCGGTGAAATCCCAGAAGAGCTCCGGGTTGTAGTTGTGCTCCTTGAACGGTGCGGAGGATTCCGCGATGTCCCACCATGAACGCTGCGAGTAGCCGACTTTCAATGGTGCGAGCGCAGTGAAGCTGTCGATCTCGGGAAAGAGGGTGAACTGCATGCCGAGCTCGAACTTGATATCCAGCGACTCACCGCTGAAGGGCGCGCTGCCGTCTTCATTCTTGAGCGATCCGAAGGTGATGTAGTTCTTCTTGTAGGGTTGGAAGAAGTAATCGTTCATGTCGCCGTATTCCATCTGCGCGCGCACCATCGCTGCATTTGGCGTGATGGATTGCGAGTCCTCAATGAGCACTTCGCCGTCCTGGGCCACGACCCTGGCCGGCACCGATGTCGCCACCGCAGCGGGCGGCTGTGGTGTGCACAGGGCGCGCAGTTCGGCCACCGTTCTGGAGGCGTTTTCGGGCTTCACGACTTCTGCGCGCAGGCAGTTCTCCAGAGACTGGGCCAGGAGCTCTGGGGTCAGCGCTGTCTGTTGTGCCAGCACGGCGTGTGGCAATAGTGCGAGCAAACCAATGCACGTGGCGATTGCGCCTGTGCGCCGCGCCAGTCCGTCTGGCATCGGAATGGGCTGGGTAAAATGAGTGTGCAGAAATGTCGTCATGGCGTTCGGTCCGGATGCAGACGCCCGGCTCAGTCCAGGCGGCGCTATTCTACTGCACGGTGGGCGGTCGAGAGAATCGCGGGCGGGCCTTTATGCCCTCGGGTACGCTCCCACATTTGGTGGAGCAAATACGATTGTGGGAGCTTGCCTGCAAGCAACTGTGCCCGCCCCTCCATTTGGGTGGTTTCGCCGAGGGCTGATTGAGGTGCCTGCGGGACTGTGTTTATATACCCACGCGCGCCCCGCGGGGCTGCGCTTTTGTCCATCACAGGGGTCTCCCTTGCTACTGTTCAGCGCCCAGATCATCGCCATCCTGTCAGTGCTGCTGCTGGCCTTCGGGTATCTGCGCAACGAACCCCATGATGTCAGCGCCCGGTTGTTTTTCGTGATCGCCCTCGGCATCGTCTGCTACCTGATCAATGGCATGTCGATGGCCCATGTCGAGCCCGCACTTCGCATCGATGTGAGCGGCTGGGGCGCCGTGCTGAACCTGGGCATCAACGCCATTCCCGGCCTCTTCATGCTCTACTGCCACCGTGTCTTTCAGGATGGAC
Organism: uncultured Gammaproteobacteria bacterium; assembly: GCA_903876785.1. Taxonomy (GTDB): domain Bacteria; phylum Pseudomonadota; class Gammaproteobacteria; order Pseudomonadales; family Pseudohongiellaceae; genus UBA5078. Next base: position 3,861 of record CAIRBI010000040.1, on the reverse strand, counting down.
GCCGTGCACCGTGGCCATTGTTTGCCCTTCTGGCATTGCAGTTGCTGCTGGATCACCTCAACTTCCGCTCTTACAGACCGTCGCCCTTTCTGTTCGTGCAGGCAGACAGCTCGCTGATGCAGTTCCTGCTCGGACCGATTCCGGACTTCATTCAGCTGTCTTTGGCCGTGCTGGCTCTGTACTGGAGCGTGCGCGGCTGGAGCAGTGACCTGGTGGAGAGCAGGCGTCTGCTGCGCTGGCTGGTGGTGACGGTGCAGGGCGGACTTATCCTGCTGGTGGTGTTCCTGGAGAACTATCTGCTGAGCAGCGCCTCGGCAAGCTACGGGCACGTGCAAAAGCTGATCGTGTATGTCATCTCCGCCTCGTCGGTACTGACCCTGCTGATGTTGATGAAGTTCGACTATGTCGCCGCTGGCAAGGTGATTCGCAAAGTCACGCCTTTTGTGCCGGACGAGCATGCAGAAGATGCCATGCAGTCCGAGGTCAAACGTTTCAACAAGGTGTTCAAGGAAGGCCGCGTCTACCGCGAGCACGGTCTGACGATCGCCAATCTGGCGCTCAAGGTGGATCTGCCCGAATACCGGCTGCGCGCGCTCATCAACAAGCATTTGGGCTATCGCAACTTCAACGCTCTTCTGCATGAATACCGCATCGAGGATGCGAGCCAGATGCTCGCCGATCGCAGCCAGCGCCATCTGCCAGTGCTCACTATCGCGCTGACCGTGGGCTATCAGTCGATCACGCCTTTCAACAACGCCTTTCGGCAGATGAAGGGCGTGACACCTACCGAGTTCCGCAAGCGGGCGCTGCAGGAATCCGCTCTTGGACAGGCGCCCGCGCAGGCAACACCGCAACGTCAGTGATGGCAGCGGGTCCGCGTTATCTCGATGCACTGAGGCAGGCTGTCAGCATGCTCGCCAGCGTGCGCGTCGCGGGGCCCGCTCCTTCCTTGGAGGAAAGCATCAGGTAAAGCTGGATGATGCGCTCCGTGCCTTCGACCAGCGGCAACCTTCGCAACCTGCCTTCGCGCAGATCCTCCGCCACCCAGTCCTCCGGCAGAAACGCAAAGGCCAGTCCCGAACGCAGGATCTTCAGGCTGCTGGCGAAATGACTCACGGTCCAGCGTTGTTCCGAGCCGAGCCAGCCAGCGTCCTGTTCGCGGCGCTGCCCGGAGTCGCGCAGAACGATCTGGCGCCAGGACTTCAGCTCCCAGTCGGTGATGCATTCCTGCTCGGACCGTTGCAAGAGTGGATGGTCGGGATGCGCCACCGCAATCATCCGTGCCTGCCTGACAGGCGTTCCCGCGAAACCCACGGGCACCTTGCCACCGATCACGATGTCAGCCTTCTTCTCCAACAGCGCCTCTTCGGTGCCGGAGAGCGAGGTCTCCAGAATGCGGATGCGGGTGAAGGGGTACTGCGCGGAGAACTGGTCCAGCGCCGGGATGATCGCGTGCAGATCCAGCAGATTGTCCAGCGCCAGCGTGACCTCGCTCTCGATTCCCGCGCTCAGCATCTGCGCGAATTCCTCCGTCTCCTCCGCGTGCTGCAGCAACTGCGAGGCACGCCGGTACAGGGCTTTGCCCTCCTCCGTCAGCACCGCCCGCCGTCCTTCCAGTTGCAGCACCGGCTGCGGCAACTGCTCGTTCAAACGTGCGATGGCGTAACTGATGCTGGACTGGCTCTTGTTCAGCTGCTCCGCCGCCATGGCGAATGAGCCCGCGTCCACCACGGCCTTGAAAGTGGCCCATTGCTCCAGCGATACCCTCGGTGTCTTCATTCCGTTGCCCTCAATCCTCTCAATACATCTAAATATTAGATTTTATTGAGCTGATAATCCCATAAATTGATCGGATATCAAGGTTTATGATGCGCCATCTGTCTAACAATCTCACAGGAGCACCAACATGAGCATCATCAAACCGGTCACAAAAATATTGCAGTTGAAATCCAGTATCTTCGATAGTCCCACTGCGCACGGAGTCTCCAGCCAGCTCAGTGGTGAGCTGATTGAGGGGCTGGCAAAGGACCTGAGGGCGGTGAACGCGAGCGCGCAGGTGACAACACGCGATTTCTCTACCGTGCCGATTCCCTACCTCGACGCAGCGTGGCTGCAGGCGCTCTTCACTCTCGCCGCCGACCGCACGCAGGAGCAGAGTGACAAGGTGGCCTACTCTGATGGCCTCATCGCAGAACTGCAGGCTGCAGACGTCGTGGTGATCGGCGTGCCGATGTACAACTTCGCCATCCCGGCGATGCTCAAGTCCTGGACCGATCACGTCGCCCGTGCTGGTGTCACGTTCAAATACACTGACAAGGGTGCGGTGGGATTGCTCGGTGGCAAGAAGGTGTATCTTGTCGTGTCGACAGGAGGCAAGCATGCGGAGGGAGTGACCGACTTCATTCGCCCGTATCTGCGCACCTTCCTGGGCTTCATCGGACTGACCGACATCGATATCATAGTGGCCGACGGCCTCAACATGGGCGAAGTGCCCCGTGCCGAGGGCCTGCAGCAGGCAAGGGAACAGATCCGCCAGGTGCTGGTCAGCACCGCGCCCCAAGGCGAGTTCATCATTCAAACAGGAGAAGCAGCATGAGTGCGAGCAAGAACATCAGACGAGTGGAAGAGATGCTGGTAGCAACACCGACCTCGGATGGCGACGGCGTGCGCCTGATGCGCGTGTTCGGCGGCGGCGATCTGTCGCGCTTCGATCCCTTCCTGATGCTGGACGAATTCGGTTCCGAAGAAGCCAATGACTATATCGGTGGCTTTCCCTCGCATCCGCATCGGGGCTTCGAGACAGTGACTTACATGCTGGATGGCCACATGCAGCACAAGGATCATATGGGCAACGTGGGCGAGCTGAAGAATGGCGACGTGCAGTGGATGACGGCCGGTTCGGGTGTCATTCACTCCGAAATGCCGCAGCAGAAGCACGGCCGCATGCGCGGATTCCAGCTGTGGCTGAACCTTGCCGCGAAAGACAAGATGCAGCCTGCGTCCTACAGCGACGTTCCGGCCTCCGCAATTCCCGTCTACCCACGAGAAGGCGGCAGCATCAAGGCAATTGCGGGTTCGTTGACAGGTTTGCAGGGGCATATCAGCAAGCCAGTCACGGAACCGATCTATCTCGATATCGTGGTTGAGAATGGTGAGTATTCGGAAAGCTTCGCGGTGCCTGATGGCCACACGGCGCTAGTCTATGTCTACGAAGGCCGTGCAGAGGTCGGCGGGACAGTCGTCGGGAAGTCGCGGCTGGTGCGTCTGAGCAAGCAGGGCGCCGTGGAGATCACGGCCACTGGCCCGGCAAGACTGCTGCTGATCGCAGGCAAGCCCATTGGTGAGCCAATTGTGCAGTATGGCCCCTTCGTGATGAATACGCGGGCGCAGATCGATCAGGCGCTGCAGGACTATCGCAATGGCACGCTGACGCGGCAGCGGGGGTGAGACCCCCGCCAGGCCTCGCCCCGGTGCCAAAAACTACTCCGCCTTTTTAATCGAATAATTGGCGCGCGGAAAGTGCACTGCCACTTTCCCCGCGCGCTCATCCTCACGGGTGAGCACCACTTCCACCTCGTTGCAATAAGCCAGCTGGCCCTGTACCGGGTCCATGCCGTAATCGGTCGGTGCCACGACTATAGTGTCGCCGGGCCGCAGATTCGGCAAAGCCGAGCCTTCTCCATCCAACGCGATTTTCGCATTGCGGGCGATGGCGATTGCCTCTGCGCCATTGATCTCCGTGCTCTTGCCGTGCCCCAGTGCCTGAATGCCTGCCATCCAGCGACGCACATTCGGGTAGTTCTTGAAAATGTCACCCACTACCGGCTTGGTTGCGATAAACCATAACGGGTGATACACGGC
>CAIRBI010000039.1 GCA_903876785.1 uncultured Gammaproteobacteria bacterium | reverse complement strand
GGAATGGGTGTAACCGAGTCCGACGTTAAGCACTGTTTCGCGATTGAGCACTTGTGTCAGGTCTGCCATTGCCGTCCAGTCCCGGCGGTCCCCCTGCAATGTCTCGGAGCCCCGTCGCCGCTTGATGTCCTGCTGGTAAGCGGCGCGATTGAGGTAGGGCAGCAGATCCGGGTCCAGAATGGCATTGGCTTCGCTGCGGGTGTAGCCGCCACCCAGAGTAACGCTTGTCAACTTCTGATTGAAATCAAGGCGCAGACTGAGATTGCCATAGACGGATTCGTAATCGTTCTCCTGCGAAATACCGGTGCCCCCCTCCAAGGCAGCCTCGTTCCAGTCATACGCAAGGCTGAAGTCGGCCTGATCCCGCGACTCCGGGGAGGCAGAGGAAAGCACCTGAACCGCACGCGTATCAATCTCGGGAACGCCGCCAACACCTGAGCGCACACGCAACGGGCGGCGCTCGGCATCCAGTAGAAGCTGATTATTGACGTAGGGAGAGGCGCCAGCGACGACCACGCCAGCGGCCGAGTTTCTTAGAAGCGCTCGGTTCGGGTCAGTGACCAGAGGCGCCGTTGTCACTGGCGTCGCGCCGGACCAGGTGTCCTGGGTATATCCGAAAGTGAAACGGACTCTATCCTGCAGATGCACGTTGATGCTGCCATGCACCACATCGACATTGAGAGCGGGCAACTGACTATGAGCGTCGATCAGCTCCCGCTTGCCTTCCTCGTACCGACTGAACTGCAGACTGACACCATCCGCCCCGGCGTCTGCAGCCTGCGCAGTAGTGACGATTCCTGGCACCAAGAGTCCTGGCAACACAAGTCCAGGCCCCAAGAGTCCGGGCAACAACAGTGCTGCAGAGCTGAGTGCCTGCAGCCGGGTTTTGCCCGCGTTGCTGTCGGCAGCGGGCGCAAGATGGTTCTGATTAGCGAGCGAGGAATGTGAAGAGACTGTCACGGTCAATTCGGAAACTCAGTAGCAGCCGCAGCCCCCACCGCCTCCCGCTCTGTTGATACTGGCTGCAGCTTCGCGACTCTCGTAGGTGTGCGAGCGGATGGTGTTCTGCATCGGCGTCGCTTCCAGAGCCATATGAGGTTTCGCAAGTACACCACGTTCCCAGGGTTGCACATGGACGCAACCAGCCAGTGGCAGAGCCAACACGGCCAGTAGTATCGCCAGCCGCCTTGTTACGCGTTTGATCTTCATTCGAACTGGTCCACGATGATCTCGGTGCCGGTATGGTCGTTGTTCAACGTCATGCAATGCCACTCGAGATCGAAAGCGCGAGCGCCGGCCAAAGTCTTGTTGATCAGCAATTGGTACACCCCATTGCCGGCGGCCAGAACGGCGTAGGGACTGTAGTCAGCATTGCCCGACACGGGGTCGGACACACTGGTGGCGCGCAGGCCTTTGAGCAGCTGCAGGTTCACCACCATGCCAGGCTGCGCTGCGGAATTGTCCCGCACTCTGGCCATGAGATAGTTGGCAGGACCTGCGCCGTCATCAAAACAGGTGACGCGGACCAGCCCGGTAAAGCTGGCTTTGTTGCCGGCAGCATCCATGACAGCGCCACCACCGTGAGCAAAAACCTGAGTTGTAGGAAGCAGCGCTGCCAGCACGATGGCTGGCAGCAATGTAACGCCTGTGGATTTCATTAAGGACGCCTCTTTCCTGTTCAATCCTGTCAGCATACCGGCTTTCAGGGCGCGGGCCAAACCTGTACCCCTTTGTATTTTATCGGCATGTCGCGGGTCAGCTGTGCAGCAGAGGGCGACACTGTAACCGCCAGCCCTGTGCCACAGGATGTCGGCAACGGATTGGTGGTCAAATTACGGGTAATCGTCAGGGACGCCGCATTGGCAGTCGGAGCGTCAAAAGGGGTGCCCAGGCCTGACTGTGTCCAGAATTCTGCGGAGGGGCCATCAGCGCCTTCAACGTGCAGATCAGCCGTCTTGGTGATATTGCAGATGTCCACAATGTTGACAGTAAAGCGCACACTGGTCGCGCAGGACGTCGGCACAATATTGGTGGCATTCACACGAAATGGCACATAGGCGACCATATGGTTGGGCATGCCCGGACCGCCGCCGGCCCAGAGACCAACTACGTTACTGCCCGTTGTTCCGTATTTTTCATCGACTTCGTCGAAGGCTGCGCGAGAGAACAGCGGCTGAATGTTAGGTCCCCAATTGGAAACAAAATCTGTCAGCGGGCCTGTATAGGGCTGCCCACCGGCAGTGATGACCGAACCCGCGCCTTCCGGGAAGACGACAGAAGTCGCAATAACCCGTTTGGTGGCACTGCAGGCGTGGCCAATCTGCACGTTGTTGACGACTCGGATTCCTTCCGACATTGTCGAGGTTTCCAGAGTGGTGTGTGCCAACGCTGTCTGTCCAATGCCGAGCAATACG
>CAIRBI010000038.1 GCA_903876785.1 uncultured Gammaproteobacteria bacterium | reverse complement strand
GCCGTCGAGCCTGCGACGAGCAACAATCCGCACAATCCCGATCGATGAAGCAGTCTCACCGACTCTGGACATCATGATCATCACACTGACTACCTTCCTCTGTGGACTGATCCTGTTGGTTGCCGGTGCCGAGGGGCTGGTGCGCGGCGCATCCGCGTTGGCGCTGCGGCTGGGAGTCTCGCCGTTGCTGATCGGCCTGACTGTGGTGGCCTTCGGCACCAGCACACCGGAGCTCGCCGTCAGCGTGGAGGCGGCCCTCGATGGTAATGACTCTATATCACTCGGCAACATCATTGGCTCCAACATAGCCAACATCGCGCTGATTCTCGGGTTGGCGGCGCTGATCCAGCCCATGCGGGTGCAAACCTCATTGTTGACTCAGCAGATTCCCATCATGATCGGTACTTCGGCGATGCTGTGGGTGCTGATGCTGGACCAGGTGCTCGGCCTCTGGGATGGCATGCTATTGTTTGGCGGCATCGTCGCCTATGTCATTTTCAGCTACCGCCACTCGGAAGTGGCAGGTCCTGGAGTTGAGCCGGCAATCGCCGTTGACCCACATCCTGCTGCCGAGACGGGACTGCTGAGCAGAACCTGGTTCTGCCTGCTGATCATTGCACTCGGGCTGGCAGGACTGGTCAGTGGCGGGTCACTGCTCGTCGAGAGTGCCGTCGAGATCGCCCATCGATTCAATGTCTCAGAGACTCTCATCGGTCTGACCATTGTCGCGGTCGGCACCAGTCTGCCAGAGCTGGCAACCTCTGTCGTCGCGGCTGTGCGCAAGCAGGATGACATCGCCATCGGCAACATTGTCGGCTCCAATATCTTCAATATCCTTGGCATTCTGGGGCTCGCCTCCATGTTCAACCCGATATCCTCTGCCGGTTTCGTGCAGAGTGATTTCGTCGTCATGCTGGCGCTTGCCGCAATGCTCTTGCCATTGGCGTGGTCCGGGCGCCGTCTGGGACGTATCGAGGGGCTGATATTGCTGGCTGCCTATGTGGCTTATGTGTATTACCTCTTGCCGAAAACCTGATATAAGCAACTCTCGGTTTTGACGTCCAATTTTTTAATTCTCGGTTTCCAGACTCTCAATGCAGTTACGAGCTAACAGCCCCGCTTCCGACAGTGCGAACACGACTGGCGATTCTCAGACGCCACGCAGCACATTGCTGCCGCTGCTGCGTTCCGCCGGCGACCTGCTGCGCGAGCGTTTCCCGCTTACCGTGCAAGGCGTCGCGGTGCTCGTCATCGCCATGTTCGCCCTGCGCACCTTCGGGTACGGCCGCATGGATCTGGTGGTGTTCGCGCTGGCCGTCTGCGCGCTGGCTATCGTCCTCTTCTCCACGGTGATCGTGCTGCTCGGCGGCTTGCTGTTGCGTTACCAGATCGTCGATCAGCTGGAGCGTCAGGTGATCCTCAGGCGCCACATCGCCCGCATGAAGGTAGAGGCGGGTTATCCCAATGAAACCGGCTTCACCATGTCCACCATGCCGTGGTTGCCGCTGATCAGTGTGCGCTGGGAAATCGTGCGTCCGGATGCGATCCGCACCCGCAATCGCCTGTCCGAGGACGAACAGCAGTGGGAGGAGGAAATCATTCCGCTGCGCCGCTGCAAGAGCCCCACCATCACCCGCCGCTTCACAGTGCGGGACGTGCTGGGCTTCAGCCGCTTCTCCTGGCGCTTCACCCAGGAGGGAGAACTGCTGGCACTGCCGCAGGCCGGCAGCATCAAGTCGTTGCCGCTGTTGCGCTCACTCACCGCCGAAGATGGGATTCCCGACCCCGGTGGTCACCCCGAGGGCGACCGCATGGAGATTCGCCCCTACGTGCCAGGTGACCCGGTGCGCAATATCATGTGGAAAGTCTATGCCCGCAACCGGCACCTGACCGTGCGGCTGGCCGAGCGCAGCGTGTTTCACAGCAACCGCACGCTCGCCTATCTGCTGTCCGGCCCCAATGACGAGGCGGCGGCGGCCGTCGCCCGCGTCGCGGTGGAGTCCGGGGCACTTGGGGAGGACTGGCTGTTCTGCGCCGATGGCGGTGACACGCCGACCAATCAGATTGGCGAGGCGCTGGAATTGATCGCGCAATCTCGCGCTCTAGACGGCGCACACGCCTACGGGCTCGACCATTACCTGCAGCACTTTGGCAATCAGGGCAGCGTGCACTGCATCGTCTTCGCCAATGCCGAAGCCGGTCCCTGGCTGCAACAGTTGCGGGCCACCATCGGGCGTTTCCGTGTACGCTTCTCGGTGGTGCTGGCGACAGATGGTTTCATCACCAGCAAGCCGCGGCCGCGTTGGCAGAAGCTGCTGTTCAACGACAGTGAGGCACGGCGTGAACAGCGCGAAAGCGCAGGGCAGGCGACTTCTGTGGTCGAGCTGAGCCGTTTGTTGACGGAACTCGGTCAACTTGTAGAATCGACAATGGTTGTAGATCGGCGTACCGGGCTGACCTATGACAAACGCATGAACCGGGTGTAAGAGACACGCACATGCACAACAGATCACAGACGACCGCGCAGGACTCCATCCTCAGCCAGTTGCTGCCCTCCAGCCTGCGGGCGGCGATCATTGCCTCCAGCTACTGGGTGCTGAGCCTGTCGCTCACCAGCGAGAGCGGTTCGGTGGCGGCCTTCGTCGGCTGCCTGTTTTCCTGCTACCTGATCGACGGGCTGATCAAGCGTCCACCGCTGCGGGACTTGCGCCTGAGCGTGATCGCCGTGTTCACCCTGGTGCTGCTCTGTGTCGGCGTGTTCCTGAGCAGCGCCATTACCAGCAGCTTGAGCGTCGCCAGCCTGATTCCCCCGCTGCTGACCTATGAAATCGGCGAGGTGTTGCAGTGGTTCCTGTTCGCCGCCGCGCTGACAGCCCTGCTGCGCACCCTCGCGCATCGCACCAGCTATGGCCGGGTGACCGAAATTCTGTTTGTCGCCGCCGCCTTCGTCATCACCCTGGCAGCGCATCGCCAGGGCATGATTCACCGCCCCTTCTTCATCGGCGATTACGCCCTGACCCGTGGCATCGACCCCAGCTCCATCCTCATGGCGCTGGGCTGTGGCGCGGTACTGGCTCTGGCCGGATTGCTGATGATGGAGAACAACCACCGCCGCCTGCCTTACCACTTCACCGTGCTGGGACTGTTGTGTTTCAGCCTGCTGGCCTATGTGCAGCTGTTCGGTCTGCCCTCCCCGAGGCTGACTGACGACATGGGACTGACCGGCGTGGCGCGCGGCGAAGGCAGTGCGGCCGAGCAGGAAAACCCCTTCCGCGACGGCGAGAATGACGCCAGCGACAAGGAGGCCCCGGTAGCCATTGTGCTGTTCCGCGATGACTACGAGCCGGCCGGTGGCTCGTATTATTTCCGCGAATCCGCCTACACCGAATTCAACGGCACCATGCTGGCAGTGACGGATAGGGACGATCTGGATGAAGACCTCATCACCCATTTCCCGCCCGTGCGCGCCGACATCGAAGAGCCGCTGCCCCTGCCGGACAAGCGTCAGGCCGTGCGCACCACCATCGGCCTGCTCGCCCCGCACCGCACGCCATTCGGACTGGACACGCCGGTGGCTTTCGAGAACACGCCCAACCCCAACAACCTGCGCTTCAAACAAACCTACGACGCCTACTCGATGGTGCCGCTGCTGGAATTTCCCGACCTGATCGGCCGTACCGCCGGTGATCCCGACTGGACGCCCGCGCAGCGTCAGGCTTATCTGGAGCTACCCGACGACCCGCGCTACCGCGAGCTGGCAGATACCATATTGCAGGATCTGCGCCCCGGTTATGCCGATGATCCCTATGCCAAGGCGCTGGCGATCAAGGACTACCTCGACCGCAACGGCATCTACAGCCTCAAGAACGAACACGCTTACGCCGAAGACCCGGCAGCCTCGTTCCTGTTCGGCGACCTGACCGGCTACTGCATGCACTTCTCCTTCGCCGCCACCTACATGTACCGCAGCATCGGCATACCCGCCCGCGTGGGCATCGGCTACTCGGTGCCGGCCAGCAATCGCGCCGGGGGCTCCTCGCTGCTGATTCAGGCCATCAATGGCCATGCCTGGCCGGAGATTTTTCTGGACGGCGTGGGCTGGGTGATCGTCGATCCGGCGCCGGGACGCACGCTGGTAGACATGTCCGTGGACCCGCAGAACAGCCTGCAACAGCTGCTCGGCGATATGCTGCGTGACGAGGCCGCGTTCGACGAGTTCATCAGCTCGCAGCAGGACGAGCCGTTCCCGCTGACCGTGCTGTTGCAGACGCTGGTCGCCGCGCTGCTGGCAACCGTGCTGGTTGCCTATGCCGTGAAGATCTACCGCCTGCGCGCACCACAGTTTGCCGACCCTGCCCTGCACTACCGACTGAGCTACCGTGCGACGCTGGACATGCTCTCGGCTTTGGGGCAGCGCCGCCGCTACGGCGAGAGCCGCGAGGCCTTCGCGCGCCGCCTCAGCACGATGACCCCGTCCTTCGCCACCATGACCGCCTCCCACCTCTACGCCGCCCTGGGCCCCTGTGGGAGCGAGCCCCGCTCGCGATTGCCCTTAGCACACGCTCCCGATCAGGCTCAGGATCACGCTGCACCGACAGCCACCCCCGACTGGCTAGCCCTGCAAAACCGCATCCGCGCAGAGATCGGCAGCCACACTCCCTGGTGGAAGCGCGTGCTCGCCTTCCTCGATCCCTTTGCCTGGCTGAGGACACATTGACCCGATGCTCACCAAGCGTCCCAGCCTTTAAACACAGACCTTAGCGAAACCCAAGCAGTCCGGAGACCCTGAATGACCCTGGAAGCCACAAGCGCGAACACAGCACCGCTCACAGAAGAGAACACCGCATTGACAGAGGCCACCGACCAGGGCGCGGCACCAGCGACTTCCAGCCCCACTGCCGTGTCCGCTCAATCCGCGCGCCTGCAACAGGCTGTCGCGGTCCTGAACCGCCTGAGCAACGCCGTGCGCAGCCAGGTGCTGGGGCGTGACGATGTCATCGAGCTGGCGATCATCGCGCTGATCGCCGATGGCCACGTGCTGCTGGAAGACTTCCCCGGCTCCGGCAAAACCACGCTGGCCAAGGCGCTGGGCGAGGCGATCATCACGCCACTGCAAGACCAGGCCGACGATGTCGCGGCCGCCATCGTGCCGTTCCGCCGCATTCAGTTCACCCCGGATCTGCTGCCCTCGGACGTGACCGGCGGCTCGGTGTTCGACACCAGCACCAACAGCTTCCACTTCCGCCACGGCCCGCTGTTCGCGCACGTCGTGCTGGCGGACGAAATCAACCGCACCTCTCCCAAGGTGCAGTCGGCGATGCTGGAGGCCATGGGCGAGAAGCAAGTGACAGTCGACAACACCACCTACCATCTCGACAAACTGTTCTTCGTGATCGCCACCCAAAACCCGCTCGATCTGGTCGGCACCTACCCGCTGCCCACGCCGCAGCTGGACCGTTTCCTGTTCAAGATCACGATGAAACACATCGAACGCGACGCCGAACTGGACGTGCTGGACACCTACAAGACCCGCCGGGATCAGAGTCAGCAGCGGGCTCACGGTTCACTCCACCAGGTGACCCGCAATGAGGTACTGATGGCCCGTGAGGCGATCGATCAGGACGTGGTAATTGCGCGCGCCATCAAGACCGCGCTGGTGGACATCTCCCGCAACCTGCGGAGCGATGAGCGCGTGCTGCAGGGCAACTCCACCCGCAGCATGGTGTTGCTGATGCCTGCCCTGCAGGTGCTGGCAGCGCTGCGCGGCCGCAGCTTCGTCAGCGCCGAGGACATTGAGACGCTGCTGCCGCGCGTGCTTGGCCACCGTGTCGAGCTGGCCCCCGGCGTCGCCGATCTTGGCAAGGTGCTGCACGACTGC